>NZ_JAGPXZ010000249.1:0-7618 GCF_018070305.1 Micromonospora sp. M51
GGTTGTGGTGGCCGAGCCGGTTGTCCCGACCGGTGGAGCTGCCGGCCGATCAACGGCCGCTCGTGGAGGGAATCGCGCCGCAACGGTGAGCGCGGCGGCACAGTCGAGATCCGGGGCGGGCTTCTGCCCGTCCCGGATCTTTGTCATGGACCGGCGGCCGTCACCGTGTCCGCCCCTGCGGTGAGCTGCGTGAGCCGAGCGGGCGGGGCTGCGGCCGGAAGGATGATCCGCAGGAGCGCGCCACCGCGTGCGGACCGGGTGACGATGACCTGGCCGGCGTGGGCGTCGACGACCCGCTGCACGATCGACAGCCCCAGACCCGATCCCGGCAGCGCCCGGGCGCTCTCGGCACGGTAGAACCGGTCGAACACCCGCGGTACGTCGGCGGCGTCGATGCCCGGCCCGGCGTCGTCGACCTCGAGGACCGCCGACGCGCCCTCGGCACGGAGCCGGACCTGGACCGGCTGTTCAGCGGGAGACCACTTGCTGGCGTTGTCGATGAGGTTGAGCACCGCCCGCTGGAGCGCAGCGGGACGCCCGCTCACCCACACGGTGGTCACGTCGAGCGCGACCTCGATGTCGGGTACGCGGGAACGAGCCCGGGTCGCGGCGGCCACCACCACGTCGGCGACATCGAGCAGCTCGGTGCTCTCGTCGCTGACGTCGCCGCGCGCCAGGTCGGTCAGCTCGGCGGCAAGGGTGCTCAACTCGGCCACCTGGGCGCCGAGATCGTTGAGCAGCCGGGTCCGGCTTTCCGCAGGCAGTGCGCTGTCCAGAGTGCCGCGCCGATCGAGCCGGATCAGCAGCTCAACGTTGAGGCGCAGGCTGGTGAGCGGTGTCTTGAGTTCGTGGGCGGCGTCCTCGGCGAGTAGCCGCTGGGCCCGCCGGGAGTCCCGGAGCGCGGCGAGCATGTCGTTGATCGACTGGATCAGCCGCCGGATCTCCCCGCCGCCCTCGTCCGGGATGTCGGCGTCGAGGTCCCGCGTCTGCGCGACACGAACCGCGGCGGCAGTCAGCCGGTCGATCGGTGCCAGCCCGGTCCGCGCCACGGCCCGCCCGACAAGGGCACCCCCGACCACGCAGAGCAGACCGATCAGCAGCATGCCCAACCCGAACTGGTTGACCGGGCTGTCGTCGCTGTTGCGGGCCACCTGGACCGCGCCGTCGCCCACCCGCAGCGTGTAGATGAGGTAGCCGTCGTCGTCGCTGTCGTTCGACTCCATCAGGTCGGCCGACGCGCCCTGTGCCACTCGCCCGGCATCCGCGCTGACGGGAGGCAGCACGGGTTGGTCGGCCGGCGTCCGGGTCGAACCATCGGGCAGGATGACCCGCACCAGCCGACCGGATCCGGGATACGGCGGTAGCTGGACCTGCGCCAGACCGGAGTGCTCCACTGTCGTCGCCAGGACGCGGGAGTCCGCGCGTAGCTGATTCTCGACGTTGTCCTGCAGCTCCGAGTCCAGCAGCTCGCTGGCCACCTGAAAAGCCAGGAACACGCTGACCGCGATGGCCGTGGCCGCGATCACCGTCAGCCTGGTTCGCAGGGACCGCTGGCGCCACCATCGGGTCAGCCGACGCGGTACCCAACCGGCGGGCCTGCTCACGGAGGAGTCTCCCGCAGCGTGTACCCCAAGCCGCGCAGCGTGTAAATCAACCGCGGCTCACCCGCCGCCTCCATCTTGCGGCGCAGGTAGCTCACGTACACCTGAAGGTTGTTGGCGGTGGTGCTCATGTCGAAGCCCCAGATCGCCTCGAACAGCGCGTCGCGGGTCAACACCCGGGTCGCGTTGCGCACGAGGACCTGTAGCAGGGAGAACTCGGTTCGGGTCAGATACAGCGGTCGCCCACCTCGCCACGCCTCGAACCTGTCGGGATCGAGCCGGACGTCGGCGAACGACAGGATCTGCGACTCGTCGTCGCCCGGCGCGTGGCGGCGCAGCAGAGCCCTCACCCGGGCCAGCAACTCCTCGGTGGCGAACGGCTTGGGTAGGTAGTCGTCGGCGCCCGCGTCCAGCCCCGCGACCCGGTCGGAGACCTGATCCCGAGCGGTCAGCATCAGAACCGGCAGATCCCTACCCGCCGCCCGCAACCGCCGGCAGGTCTCCAACCCGCCGAGGCGGGGCATCATCACGTCGAGGATCAGCAGATCCGGCGCGTCTGCGCCGACCCCGTCGAGCACGGCGAGACCGTTGGCGGCGGTGCTGGTGCCGTAACCCTCGACCTGGAGCACCCGCTCCAGCGACTCACGGATGGCCGCCTCGTCATCGGCGATCATGATCTGCACGCCAGCCCGCCCCCTCCAGTTGATGCTTTTGCGCTCATCCTCCCCGATCAACCTGAGGGCAGGATTAATGCTCCAACGGCAGTAGGCGAACCCCGTTCTGTTCGCGTTCGTTGGTCCGCCTGCGACGGACCGTTGAGCGGCAGTCCGGTACGGAACTCGCCGACATGCTGTTCAAGCTGCAACTGGGCGCCGCCGGCAAACCCCAGCTCCATCCGGGTGGGCACCTCGCCGTTCACCGTCGACTTTCCCGGCCGGCGGGGCTGAGCCGGGACGGGCACCGGCGCCGCCCGCGCACCCCGGTCCGGGCCGGGTCAGCGTTCATTGCCGACTTCCGCCAAGCGAGTGCGCAGGTCGGCAGGCTGGGAGAACGTGTAGCCGCAGGCAGGGGCGGATGCAGCTGAGTGGGCCGGGGCCTGGGAGTCCAGCCGCAGCTGCTACCGGGCTTCTGTGGACATGCTTCTTCTTTGCACGGGGCCGGGAGGTCAACCAGTCCGGCGCGGGATTGCCGGTCGGTCGAAGTGCCTGGCATGATCCGGGCATGATCGAAAGAATCGAGTCCTCCGTCCGCCGGTGAGCGTGACACCCGAGCCAGGCCTGCTCGGACCCCACTTGTCGTTATTTGATCACGCGATGCGGATCCATCGCGAGGATCCAGACGCGCCTCTTTTCCGTGGCGGTGAGCCGTATCCAGATGACAGGCAGCACCGAGGTCGGAAGTCCCGTCCTCGAGAGCCGGAGGATCGGCGCCGCAGCGGTGCTGATGTCGCCGCCGTTTTGGACGCGCACTTCGCCGATCGGTCCGCCGTTCCGGGCGACCTTGCCGGGGCGTTCCATGACATCGATGTTCCGATCCATCCCAATGAACACATCATGGCTGCGGCCTGTCGGGTGGACGCCGAACGTGTTCGAGCGACCGGTCGATGGCTTGTCCAGCACGCGACCGATCGCTGCGCTGCGACTGTTGGTCTGGCGTTGCTGACCACCCTCTGGGATGACGACGACATCGAGTTGATCAAAACGATCGGATTGCTGTCGGGCCGCTTCGGCCCACTGGCTGCCCGTGCGCTCGAACGGCGGTCGTGGTGCGGTGGCTCGGACGCATTGCTGTGGCTGGCCGAGCGGGTCACGGGCTGGGGACGGGTCTATGTCGTGGAGTCCCTGTGCACGATCGGCAGCACCGCAGCGCGGCCGTGGATGCTTCGACGCGCCTGTGATGGCGACTACCTCAACCGTTACTTCGCCGGATTGGTCGCCACTACGGCGCATCTGCAAGAGGCGATCACCGCGGCGAATCCTGACAGTGAGTTGGTCGATCACACTGGCCTGCTGCTGACCATCATGGCTGACAGCGGCGGCACGGGCATCACGCTCGAGCACTACCCGCCCGCCTCCGCAGTTCTAGAGGCCCACTGCGAACACGCCGGCCGCCTAGAGCCGTCGGTAGAGCGTTTCGTCATCGCCGCGCAACTGGCTGAGCATTTACATCACCCAGCGGCGGACCGAATAGCTTGGCCCGAGGGCGGACGCGAGCGCGTACTGAGCGGCTACCTTTCCCTGCTCGATCGCGACGACTGGTGCATGGTCGCTCGCGCCGGCCTGGCCGCTGGTGATCACCGTGTTACCTGGCTTGCCGAAGCGCTGGCACCAGACCTCGGGCTTCGAGCGTTCACCGTGAACGACGAGTAGCGTCCGGAGGGAAGGTCGGCGGGGAGCATGTCTGCGGTTTCCTGCCGACCTGCGGCCGGTCGTCTTCTTGATGGTCTTGTGGTAGTCCGCCTTCGAAAAGACCTAAGCCCGGCGAATCAGCTACACCCTTCGCGGTGGTCTCTTAGGCTGCCTGGGCGGGCCACCGGTTCGACGCAGGCGTCGCGTTGGCGCTGTACGACGGTCGAGACGTTCCCCTCGGCGACCTGGCTCTACCAGCATGTCGATCGGCACCGGAGCTGTCGCGACGGCGCGTGACGCCCCCGGTTTTCGCCGTCGCCGGCTGTGCCCGGCTACCGGTGAGGAGCAGCGGTGACCCACAGCGAACGGCATCGCCCGGAAATAGTCGTGGGACTGGTGGCAACCCCACCGGACCAGCCGGCCCGGGTGGCTGGGTGGCTCACTGCGGAGTTGGTCAGCGGGCTCACCGAGCGGGTGAGCGCGGACGTGCGGTGGACCGTCCGGCAAGGCTGGGGGGAGGTGGCGCCGCGTCGCGATGGCGGCGCGGAGGCGCTGCTTGACGATCTTGCGAGGCGGCGTACGGACGATCGGTGGGACGTCGCCATCTGCCTGACCGACCTGCCACTGCATGTCGGGCGGGCGCCCCTGGTCGCGCAGACCTCCGGCCGACGCCAAGTTGGGATGATTTCCCTGCCCGCGCTGGGACTGCGGCAAATGCGCTCGGTCCGCACAGCCGTCCCGGATCTGGTGAACCAGCTGCTGGCCGACGCCTCCGACCACCGGGTGCCGCCGGCCGACAGGGCACCAGCCGAGACGACACGGCACCTTCCCGCCGTCCGTCGCGTGATCGACGGGGCCGACGCTGGTGAGCGGCGCTACCTCGCCTCGGGGCTGATCGGCCGGGCGCGCCTGTTGACCGGCATGGTTCGCGCCAACCGTCCGGGACGGGCACTGCTGGGCCTGTCCAAGCTGTTGGTCGGCGCGTTCGGCACGGCTGCGTTCGCGCTCACCACGGACACCATCTGGCAGATGGGCGATGCCCTCGGCGGGCTCCGGCTCGCTGTGATCATGGTGCTCGGGTTGAGCGCGTTGGTGGCCTGGTTGATCGTTGCGCACGACCTGTGGGAGAAGCCGAGCCGCGAGACACCGGCTGAGCTGGCACGGCTGTTCAACCTGGGTACGATCCTCACTCTCAGTCTGGCCACGGCGGTGTCCTACATGGTGTTGTTCGTGGGAACGGTGCTCGTCGGGGCGCTGCTGATCGACACATCCGTGTTCGAGCAGATTCTGCAGCGGCAGGTGAATGCCAGCGATTATCTGAGGCTCGCCTGGATCACCAGCTCACTGGCCACTGTTGGCGGTGCGATTGGCTCAGGGCTGGAGAACGAGGAAACAGTCCGGGCTGCCGCCTACGGCTACCATCCCCAACCCGGCGGCTGGCGGGACGAGAAGGGCAGGGAGCGGTCCAGCGGCGCGAGCTGAGCGGTCAGGCGCAGGTCGCGTGCATCCGTTCTCGCGGGTGTTCCGGGCTGGACGATCGGGGAGTGGCCGCAACCATGTCCTGCCTCAGCACGCAGGCCAGCGCGACGTGAGCGGGCGTCGCTCCGTGGTAGCCGGACGCGAGTCCTCAAGCAATGTTCAGGGCTGGTACTGACTACGGGTGCGGGGCAGCCACTGCGGATGGTGGTTGCGCAGGTAGCAGATCAGACCCTCGCGCAGGTCGCAGCGCAGGTCCCAGGCGCTCGCGCCGTCGGCGGCCGAAGCCTGCACCTGGATGACCACCGTCTGCGGCGTGGAATCGACCATTTGGAGCACCCACTGGTCGCGATCCCACAGCGATGAGGACTCGACCAGCCGACGCGTCTCCCGGCGCAGGTCGTCCAGGTCGGCGGTGTGGTCGACATGAATCTGGATCTTGCCGATTACCCGGGCCTCGTTGCGAGTCCAGTTCTGGAACGGCCGCTCAGTGAAGTACGTCGTTGGCAGGATGAGCATCCGCTCGTCCCAGAGCCGGATCACCACGTTGGTCAGCTTCACCTCCTCGACTCGGCCCCACTCACCGTCCACCACCAGCACGTCGCCGACATGCAGCCCGTCGGCGAAGGCGACCTGGACACCGGCGAAAGCGTTGCCAAGCGCGGTACGGGCAGACAGGCCGATCAATGCCCCGACGACCCCCGCTGACGTCAACACGGAGACACCGAAGAGGCGTACCGGCCGAAAGGTGATCAGTATCAGGCCGATGGCGACGATCGTGACGACGGCGACGGTGAGCCGCCGCACGGGACGGATCTGCGTCCGAGCCCGCCGGACCCGCCGGCTGGCGACCGCGTCACCCGGCAGCCGGTTGAACGCGACGGCCTCGGCGACGTGCAGCGCCCTGATCACCAACCAAGCCCCGGACAGAACCAGGGCCACCAGGACGGCGTGCCGCAGATGACGCTGCCACCCGACCGGTTCCAACGGCAACGCGTAGTACAGCGCCCCCACCAGCAGTACCGCCGCCGCCGGACGCCGGCAGGTATGCCGCAACGGCTCCAACAACCACCGGTAACGGCCACGGTCTACCCGGCGAACCAGCACGCCGGAGATCAGGTCCACGACCACCGCCGCCACCAGCGCCGCTACTACGATCGAAGCGGTACGCATCAGAGGCCGTTCACCGTGATCCCGATGCCACCCTCCCCCGGCTCGCTGCCCAATCCAGTGCCAGCGTCCCATCTTGAGCAGCAGTAGGCGGCCAACATCGGCGAACAACGACCACCTACGTCAGCCGTCCGACGGTCCGGGTTGGTGTCCTGCCCGCTATCTACCCGCTCACCTCTGCGGAGGGCATCCTCGCCACAACAGCCGATCCCCGCCCAATGGGACGGGGATCGCTCGAAACGCGAGGAGACATCACGCTTCGTGGGGAAACAATGTGTCCGAGACTCATTGCCCTACCGTTGATGACGCTAGGGCGTCCCAGATAACGGCCACGCCTTGTCAGCTGCGGATCCGGATGTCCTCGTCAGGTGCAGCCGTCGCCCACCCGGAGCTGGAGCGGAGCACCGCCACCGCCGCCCGGGCTGCCTCCGGGCTGGGGGCGGCAAGGGCCGCCTCGGCGATCTGGCGGCACTCGTCCAGGGTGTGCGCGGCCAGGGACTCGCGCACCGCCGGGATGCTGCGGGGAGCCATGGACAGGCTGGTGACGCCCAGGCCTGCCAGCACCAGAGCGAAATCGGGATCCGCTGCGGACTCTCCACACACACCAACTGGCTTGCCCGCCTCGACGCCGGCCGTCGCGCAGGTGGCGAGGAGCGCGATCAGGGCGGGCTGCCACGGGTCGAGCAGGTCGGCGAGGTCGCCGCACATGCGGTCAGCGGCGAACGTGTACTGGCTGAGGTCGTTGGTGCCGACGCTGAGGAAATCCACGTGGCGCAGCACCTGGCCGGCGCGCAGGGCAGCGGCCGGCACCTCGATCATCACGCCGGCGGTCGGCAGGCCGTACTCGCGGCAGGACTCGGTGAACGCGGCCGCTTCCGCCGCGGTGGCGACCATCGGCGCCATCACCCACACGTCGGCGTCCGTCGCCGCGGCCGCCACCGAGATCGCGGCCAGCTGCGTGGTGAGCACGGTAGGTGTCTGCCGTGCGACCCGCAGACCGCGGACACCCAGCGCGGGGTTGGG
>NZ_JAGPXZ010000025.1:0-18457 GCF_018070305.1 Micromonospora sp. M51
GCACGGTCGGGGCGCTCTCGGACGGCCGGTTCACCCTCGGCCTGGGTGCCGGGGAGAACCTGAACGAGCACGTGGTGGGCGGCTGGCCGCACGTCCAGCAGCGGCACGAGATGTTCGAGGAGGCGTTGCAGATCATCCGTCCGTTGCTCAACGGGGAGACGCTGACCTTCTCCGGCAACCACTTCGACGTGCCCGACGCCTACGTCTGGGACCGCCCGGAACGGCCGGTGCCGATGGCCGTCGCCGCGTCCGGTCGACAGTCCGCGACACTGGCCGCCGAGTACGGCAACGGCATCATCTCCACCGAACCCGACCGGCACATCATCGAGATGTACGACGACGCCGGGGGCGCCGGCCAGCCCCGCTACGGCCAGGTGGCCATCTGCTACGGCCCCGACGAGGCCGAGTGCCGCAAGATCGTGCACGACCAGTTCCGCTGGTTCGGGATGGGTTGGAAGGTCAACGCCGACCTGCCCAACCCGGACTCCTTCGCCGCCGCCACCCAGTTCGTGCGCGAGGAGGACGTCGCCGAGGGCATCTCCTGCGGTCCGGACGTGGACGCGCACGTCGAGGCGTTCGCCAAGTTCGTCGACGCCGGCTTCACCCACGTGGCGATCATCCAGGTCGGCGGGGAGACCCAGCCGATGTTCCTGGACTGGGCGCAGGAGCAACTGCTGCCCCGGTTGCGCGAGCTGTGAACCGAGACGTCGTCGACCGGCCGACCGGGTCGCCCCACCGCACCTCCGTCGGCCGGTTCGGGCCGGCCGACTTGCGGCTCGCCATGGCAGCGCCCCGGCCGGCTGGCGGACTGACCAGCGAGTGGCGGCTCGTCGACGGGCTGCGCACCCACACCCGCCGCAGCGCCGACCCGGTGAACGGGGCACCGCCCGTGGTGCTCGTGCACGGCCTGGCGGTCTCGCACCGGTATCTCACCCCGCTGGCCGTCGCGCTCTCCAGCACCCATCAGGTGTACGTGCCGGACCTGCCCGGCTTCGGGCTCTCCGCGCACCCCCGGGGCGCGTACGACGTCCGCCGGCACGCCGAGCATCTCGCCGCCTGGCTGGCCGCGTACCAGTTGCCGCCGGTCTGCCTGCTGGGGCACTCGTTCGGCGCGGAGGTCGCCGCCGCGCTCGCCGCTACCCACCCCGACGCGGTACGCGCGCTGGTGCTGGCCGGTCCGACGAGTGACCCGGCGGCCCGGTCCCGACGGGCCCAGTTCGGTCGTTGGCTGGTGGACATCCCGCGCGAGGCGCCGCTGCAGGCCCCGATCCTGGTGCGGGACGTCTGGAACGCCCGGCCCTGGCGGGTCCTTGCGACGCTGTCGCACTCGGTGCGTAACGCCATCGAGGCCGACCTCGTCCAGGTCGGCGTGCCGACTGTCGTCGTCACCGGCGACCGCGACCCGGTCGTGCCACACCTGTGGCGGAACAAGGCCACCCGACTGGTGCCGGCGGCGACAGTGGTGGTCGTACCCGGTGCCGCGCACAACGTGGTCACGACCGCGCCGACGGCGGTCGCGGACGCGATCCGCCACCTGCTCGCCCCACGACCCACATCCACGGACAGGTGACCATCATGCGTTTCGGCAACACGGAGATCCGCCCGCTCGGCGGTGGCCTCGGCTGCCTCCTGATGATCCTCTTCTCGATCGTCGCATCGGTGGTGCTGACCGTCCTGCTGAACCTGGTGCTCTGAGGCCGCACCCCTCAACGGCGCAGGCCCAGGGCGGTGAGCACCTCCCGGGCGCCCAGCCGGGCCGGGTCGAGCACCGAATGGCGGACCCAGCGGGCCACCGGCGCGACGGTGGCTCGCCACACCGCCCTGAGGCCCCGCACCACCGGCACGACCGTCACCGACCAGACCCACCGGAGGCCGCGCAGCAGCGGGCGCACTGTGTGCCGCCACAGCCAGCGCAGCCCTGTCCCGAGTGGGCGCAACACCAGCCGGTAGAGCTGTCGCAGCAGCCAGCCGGCCGTCCGCCACGCGCCGAGCACCGCGGCGACGACCAGCCGACCTGACCCCGCGACGAGCCACCAGAGCCCGCGCAGGAGCCCGACGAACGCGGCACTCAGCGCCCTGTCGAGCGCGCCGACGGCACGCCGCAGCAGCCGTCCGACGGGGGTGAGTGCCGCGCCCAACCAGCTCAGCGGCCGCAGGACCAGGCGCTCGGCGAGCCACGCCAGACCACGCCCGAGCGCGACCAGTGGCGGACGCAACCCTCGACGGGCCAACCAGACCAACGGGATCCAGATCACCGTGCGGGCCACCCACGCGAGTGCGGACGCCAGCCAGACCAGCGGCAACCACACCAGAGTGCGGGCCACCCACGCCAGCGCACGCCCTACCCACACCAGCGGCAGCCACACCAGGTGCCGGGCACACCAGGCCAGCGGCAGCCACACCACAGTGCGGGCCACCCACGCCAGACCACGGCCCACCCAGACCAGCGGCAGCCACACCAGGTGCCGGGCACACCAGGCCAGCGGGGGCCAGAACAGCCGGTGCAGCAGCCGGCCGGCAGCCGCGATCAGCTCCCAGAGCAGGCGTACGGGCAGCACCACGACCAGCGCCACACCGCGCGCGACGGCCGCGACGAGCGGAAGCGCGACGGCGGCCGGCTGCGCCGTTGCCGAGACCAGCGGGTCGCCGGCCGGATGCGCCATCGTCGGCGCGGCCCGGTGCTCGACCGACGGACCGGGCAGCGGCGGGCGCAGGGGGTGGCGGTCGGTCACGGTGGCACGGTAATCGGCCCGCGCCACACCGTGGGGGCGGGCCGCGCGAGGCGGCGGACGGCCGGTCAGCCGGCGGACAGCTCCACTGTGGCGAGCAGCGGATAGTGGTCGGAGGCGGTGGCCGTCGCATCGTCGCGGACCACCCGACAGTCGTGCAGCCGTTGCGCCACAGCGGTGCTGCCGAGCAGGTAGTCCAGCCGCATCCCGGCGAACTCGGCCCCGCCCAGCCGGGTGGGCACGGTGAGGCCGTCGGCCTCCGGTGCGTCGACGTTGCCCGCCGGCCAGAGGTCGACGAGGCCGGCGGCGAGCAGCCGGGCGATCGCGCGGGTGTCCACCGCACCGCCGGAGCGACGCAGGTGCCGCCGCCGGTAGAGCGTGGGCATGCCGGCCAACCGGGCGGTGTGGTCGGCTGTCGGGTCGAGCGCGTTGAGGTCACCGGTGACCAGCGCCAGCGGCCCCTCGTTGCGGCGCATCGCCGCGACCAACCAGTCGACCTCCATCCGCCGTCGACCCCCCGAGTACGGGTAGAGGTGGGTGCCGAGCACGGTGAACGGGCCGGCGGACGTGGCCACCACGACGCGGGCGGCGGCGTGGTGGAACGGGCGGCGCACCGACCCGGCGTCGACGACCCGGTACGGCGGCCGGACCAGCACCGCCACCGGCTGCCCGAAGCAGGACCGGGCCAGGTGGGGCGTCATCCCCACCCGGCCCGCCACGGTGGCCAGCAACCCGTCCCGGTCGAAGCCGCGCAGCTCCTGCAGGGCCAGCACGTCCGGTGCCTGCTCGTTGATGACCTGGACCACCTGATCCAGCCGGTCGGGGCCGCCGCGATCCCGACCGCCGGTGCGGATGTTCCAGGTCATCACCCGCAGCACGACGGCAACACCTAGTCGGCTCGGCCGGCCCGCGCCAGCTCGTCGTCGAGAGTGTCCACGTCCTCCGACTCGATGGCCGGCTGGTTGCCTTCCTTCAGGTCCTCGTTGGGGCGGACCACCAGGTAGAGCAACCCGATCCAGAGCGCGGAGAGCAGGATCGCGCCCATGAAGTCGGTCGGGTGGTGCATCCCCCGGTACATCCGGGAGGTGGCCACCCCGACCGGCATGATCACGGCCAGCGCCACGAAGAGCCACCGCCACCACCGGTCGGTACGCGGGAAGACGATGAGGGTGATCGCCAGCCAGATGCAGATCGTGGCCGCGATGTGCCCGGACGGGAACGACGAGGTGGGCATCTGCCCGTCCAGGTTCTCCACCGGCGGACGCGGCCGGTCGACGACGTGCGCCGACGCCAGGAAGAGGGTCAGCTCACCCACCATCGCCAGCGCCACGAAGAGCACCGGACGCCAGCGCCGCCACACCGCCAGCACCAGCGGGCAGAACACCAGCGAGATCAGCAGGATGGCGTGGGTGTCACCGAACTTGCTCCACCACCAGCTGACCTCGGTCAGCGCCTCGGTGTGCCGCTCGGCGAACCACTGCGGCACCTCGGTGTCCAGGGTGTCGAAGAAGGTGCCCTTGGCGTGGTAGCTGACGTACGTGCCGAAGGCGTACAGCGCCCCGAACACGATCACCCAGCCGACCAGCAGCTCGGCCACCGCAGAGCGGGGATGGGCCAACACGTGTTCCTCGGCGGGGGCGGGGGCGATGTCGTGCCCCGCCTCCGGCTCCAGGCCCTCGGTCAACGGCGGCACCGGCCGGCCGCGCTCGCGCCGCCACAGCCGGAAGGCGTACGCGGTGACGCCCAGCCAGGCGGCCCCGAGCAGCCAGGCGCCCAGCACGTCGGAGACGAAGTGCACGCCCAGCGCGATCCGGGTCAGGCCGACCAGCACCACCAGCACACCGACGCCGACGATGGCCGGCTTGCGCCAGCGGGGCGCCATCGCGGGCAGGAACACCAGCAGCAGCGCTCCGTACGCGACGAACGAGCCGAGCGCGTGCCCGCTCGGGAAGCTGTTGCCGGGCGCGCTGGCGATCGGCACGTCCACCACCGGACGGAGCCGGCCGACGAGCGTCTTCAGCGACGGGTCGAGGATCAGGCCACCGACCCCCGTGATGATCAGGTAGACGGCGAGCCGGGGTTGCCGCCGGATCAGCAGCCCGACCACGGCGATGGTGACCAGCCAGATGAGGATCGGCCGGCCGCCCAGGTCGGTCACCGCCTGGAGCACGGTGACCAGCGCGTGGTGCGGGGCGACGAGCCCGTTGAACCACTCGGCGAGCGCGTGGTCGGCGTCCTGCAGTGGGCTCCACCGCACCCGGACGAGCAACAACAGCAGCCCGAAGGCCACGCCCGCACCGGTGACGGCCACCAGGCCGGCAATGCTCCGTTCGGCGAAATGACCGATCGGACGGCGCGCCACCTCTTTGACCGCGGTCACCCCGCACCTCCCTTGTCGGCTCTGGCGAGGCGCTTTACCCGATCCGCGTCCGTTGTACACGCCGGTGCCGCTAGAGGGCCGACATGTCCCCGGTGTCGTACAGCTCGGCGCGGTCCGGGTCGGGCTCCCACAGGTCCGGTTGGGCGGGCTCCCGCACACCGATGCGCAGCGCCTCCAGTTGGGCGGCGAAGGCCAGCCCACCGAAGAGGGCCATCCCGGTCAGGTTCGCCCAGAGCAGCAGCGCCATCATGCCGGTCAACGCACCGTAGGTCTGCCCGAAATCGTCACTGAACCGCACGTACGCGGCGAGCAGCAGGCTGGCCAGCCACCACAGGGCCGTGGCGATCCCGGCGCCGAAGAACAGCCAGGAGAGGCCGGGCTGGTTGCGGCGTGGCGCCTGCCGGAACAGCACGGCAACGGCGAGGACGGTCAACGCGAGGCTCAGCGGGAAGCGGACCACGTTCCAGATGCCGTTGGCGACCTCACCCCACTCGTAGTGCTCCCGTACCGAGTCGCCAATCGCGCCGCCGCCGACCAGGATCAGGAAGCCGGCGAGCGCGGGCAGACCGGCGGTGACGGCCAGCACGGCGGCGCGGACATATTTCCGCAGCGCCGGGCGGTCCCGTTCGACCCCGTAGATGCGGTTGGCGCCCCGCTCGATCTGGGCCATCGTGGTGGTCAGCGCGAACAGGCCGGTGAGCAGACCGAGGGTGAGTGCCAGCTCCCCGGCATCCTCCACCCTTTCGCCCTCGCCGAGCAGCTCGCCGACCATCTGCGCGCTCTGGCCGGGGGTGACCGCCAGGACGGTGTCGGCGACAACCTGGCCGCCCTCCTGGACACCCAGCTCGCTGATCAGGCCGGTGAGGGCGATCAGGAAGGGCACCACGGCGAGGCACAGCTGCAGCGCGAAGGCCCGGGAGTGGCTGAACCCGTCGCCGTAACGGAAGCGGATGAAGGCGTCCCGCAGCAGGTGCCAGCCGCCCTCGCGACGCAGCGTGTGCCAGGCGTCGTCGGCGGACAGCTCCTCGTCGGCCATCAGCCGGGTCTCCGGCACGATGCGGGTGCTACTCACGACGCGCTTCCTCGATCAGCTGCTCGCCCCGCTCTCCGGCGCCCTGCGCGTCGACGGCCAGGTCGGGGGCGTCCTCGGGCTGGGGGACGCAGAGCCAGAGCGCCTGCGGGCGAACCTCGGCGTGCAGTTGCCGGCCCGGTGTGATGAGGTCGCCGTCCAGCTCCCGGGGCTGTGCCCGGTTGCTGGTGACCACCACACGCCGGCCCCGGAACACCTCCATCTGTGGCACCCGGCCGCTGCGACGGACCACCGCCCAACCGAGCGCGAGCCAGTGCCGCAGGCTGCGCGGGGTGAGCACGGCGACGTCGAGCCAGCCGTCGTCCGGCTCGGCCTCGGTGAGCAGGCGAACCCCGCCCTGCAGGCGGCCGACGTTGGCGATCAGGACCGAGCGGGCCCGGCGGCGCAGCGGCGGGCGGTCGTCGATGCGGATCTGCACCCGCATCGGCCGGTCGCGCAGGTGCCGGGCCGCGCCCATCACGTACGCCGGCCAGCCGATGCGGGCCTTGGTGGTCTCGTTGGTGGCTTCGAGCATCTGGGCGTCGAAGCCCATGCCGGCCATCACTGTGAAGTACTGATCCTCGACCGCGCCGACGTCGAGCAGCCGTCGGCCGCGTTCGACAGCGACCTCCAACCCGGCGGCCAGGTCGGTGGAGAGCCCCAGGTTGGCGGCGAGCAGGTTGCCGGTGCCCTGCGGCAGCACGGCGAGGGCCACGTCGGTGCCGACGAGCGCGCTGACGCAGGACATCACGGTGCCGTCACCGCCGCAAGCGAAGACCAGGTCGACGCCGGCCTTGACGGCCTGCTCGGTCTGGCCGCGGCCCGGGTCGTCGACTGTCGTCTCGTACCACTGCGGCGCTGGCCAGCCGGCGGCGGCCAGGGCGTCGTCGACGGTGCGTCGCAGCTCGTCGAGATCGTCGACCTTCACCGGGTTGACCACCACGGCGGAGCGCAGCCCGCCGTCGCCGCCTGAGGGCCGTCTGTCCTGTCCAGCATCCACGGCGCCAGTGTGCAACACGCGGACGGCTTCAGCGACCCGGCGACCGGCCCGCGTCGGAAGTGCCACAGACAGGTTTCAAGATGGCTCCACCCGTCAGGCCGCCGCCCGCAGCGCGAGCTCCACCCGCCGGCGCAGATCGTCGAGGTCGACCCCGGACTCGGTGAGCACCAGCGCGCCCAGCCCGTTGCCCTCCCGCAGCACCCCGAGCAAGATGTGCTCGGTGCCGATGTGGCGGTGGCGCAGGCGCAGGGCCTCCCGCAGGGACAGCTCCAGCACCTTCTTCGAGCGGGGCGAGAACGGGCCGCCGAGGTAGCGCTTACGCCCCCAGCGGCGGCGTGGCGCCGGCACCGCCTCCCGCAGTGCGTCCGGGCCGAAGGACTGCTCGATGCGGGCCACGATCGCGGCCAGGTCGATGCCGATCTCCCGCAGGGCCGCCGCGTCCGCGTCGCCGAGGCCGACGCCGCTGGCGGTGTGCTGGCGGACGCGTTCGCGCAGGTCGTCGGCGCGCACCCCGGCGTCGGCGAGCACCCGGCTGGCCAGCCCGGCGTCGTCGGCGAGCAGGGCGAGCAGCAGGTGCTCGGTGCCGACCGGCCGTTGACCCTCGGCCCGTGCCTCCTCCAGAGCCCGCCGCACCACGTCGCGCGCCCGGTCGGTGAACCGTTCGAACATCACGCCTCCCAGGATGAGTTGACCGCCGGTCGCCCGGCGTGCTTCTTGTGCACTGCCTGTCGGCTGACCTCGAGCGTGTCGGCGATCTCCTGCCAGGACCAGCCCTGTCGTCGGGCGTTGTCCACCTGGACCACCTCGAGCCGCTCGAGCAGCCGGCGGAGCGCGCGGACGGCGCGGAGCCCGACCCGGGGGTCGGTGCTGCCGGCTGCCGCCGCGAGTTCTGTCGCCTGACTCATGCTGTCAACATACGTTGACAGCACTCGCCGTGTCAACTCTGGTTGACGAGAGGTGGCCGAAGCCGATCCGCCAGGGCGATCGTCCGACTACCCTCGGTCAGGGGACAGCTTGGTCGTGCCGGGCGCGACGCCCGGGAGGTGATATCGGATGGCCGCACCCGCCGACGCAGCGGTGCTGGTCGGCCTCGGGTCGGAACTCGACCTTCCGGTCGTCGAACAGGCCGCGCAGGAGGCCTCCGACCACGGCCGGCCACTGCACCTGCTGAACACCTTCGACTGGCGCGCGGCGTTCGACGCGGACACCGTCGCCGCACCCCGCGACCAGGCCGAAAAGCTGATCGCCCGCGCCGCCCAGCTCGCCCACCAGACCGAGCCGGGGCTGACCGTACGCGGGGAGATCGTCGAGAGTGCCATGCTGCCCACCCTCATGCGCCGCTCGGAGGCTGCCTTCCTGCTGGCCGTCGGCGACAGCGGCATGGCGGGCAGCGGTCAGTGCGTTCCGGCCGAGACGACCGCCGTGCAGTTGGCCGCCCGGGCCGGCTGCCCCCTGTTGGTGGTCCGGCGTGAGCCGCCACCGCAGGGCCCGGTGCTGGTGGGAGTGGACGGCTCGCCCAGCTCGCACCTCGCCCTGCAGTGGGCCGTGGAGTGCGCGGCCCGCCGCGACGCCCGACTGCTGGCCCTGCGGGTGGTGGAGTACGACGAGGACACCGACGCTGTCGCCGAGCAGCTCACCGAGGCACTGGCCCGGCACACCGGCCGCGACAACACCGTGCCGACCGAGTGTCGCGTGGTACGCGGCGACCCCGCCGAGGTGCTGATCGACACCTCCCGCCACGCGCAGGTGGCACTGGTCGCCGCCCGCGGCGACGAACCGGGCCGGGCCATGCTGGGCGCGGTCGCCCAGTCCCTGCTCTACCACTCCCCCGCCCCGGTGGTCGTCGTCCGCGGCCTGGCGAAGAAGCCGCTGACCGGGCCCACCACTCGCCTGGCGCGGCGCAAGCAACCCTGACCCGGGGCGTCGCCGGCCGCGAGGGCTCCGCGCCTCAACGGTGGCTGACCTGGGGCGAAGCCTTCGTCGTCCCACGGCTGTGGCGCGATCACCTGACCGCGCCACAGCACAACTGTTACGGCCGCGTGGGGGTCACGCAGTTGGACATTCCGCTTTCCAACGCACCGTTGACGGCGGTGACGCAGAATTCGTAGTTCGAGGCGCCGAAGACCAGGTACCCGACGCCCCAACTGGTGTCGCTGATGATCTGATCACTCGCGCTGAACGTCGTGCCAAAGATGAGGTTGCCGCGCCCGCCACCAGAGACTGCAACCCTCGGACGCGTACCGGCACTCTGCACTCTGAAAGTGCCTTCCGTGACAGACGATCAGGACCCTCGACAAGTCCCATCGTTCCAGATCAGAAGGCACTTTCGCGTTCCCGGCCCACCCACCGGACAGCCCTTAACGAAGGGCCGAGGCTAGGACGTTCAACCGGCTGGGCCCCGGAGCCGTGGTGACGGTTCCGGGGCCCAGCTTTTGGTTGTGGTCAAGGTGTGACGGTCAACTGCCGGCTGGTCGTGTGGGGGTCATGCAGGTGGTTCGGGCTGATTCGAGGGTGCCGTTGATGGAGGTGACGCAGTATTCGTAGTTCCAGAAGCCTGAGGTTAGGTAGGCGATGCCGTGGGTGGGTTCGGTGAATGTTTGTTCGCTTGGGGTCAGGGGGCTGCCGTTGGTGAGGTCGCGGGTCCAGACGCGGTAGCCGGCGGCTGTGTCGTTTTTGGTCCAGGTGAGTTGGACGGTGTTGGCGTCGAGGGGGTTGATCTGTAGGCCGGTGGGTGCGGTGGGGGTTGTGGTGCCGACTCTGATGGGGCGTGCGTTGTTGGGGAGGCCGGAGCCGGTGGTGTTCCAGCTGGCTACGGCGATGATGTAGCGGTGGTTGGGCTTGAGGCCGTCGATGCGGGCGGAGAAGCCTTTGATGCCGGTGCTGGAGAGGATGGCGTTGGGGGTGTCCTGGTCCCAGTAGAGGACTTCGTAGCGTTCGATGGCGTCGGGGTTGGTGGGTACGCCCCAGGTGATGGTGAAGCCGGTGGCGGTGGGTTGGGTGATGATTCCGGTGGGTCCGGGGGGTGCCGTCGGGTTGGCTGTCGCCCTTGTGGGGGGAGTGACCAGTCGGATTTTTGGTCGTCGGTGTCGCCGTTGTCGGTGCGGACCTGGTATTCCCAGGTCAGGTCTTTGGGGGAGAGGGTTTCGTGGCGGTTGGCTTGTACGCGGGATTCGTTCCAGGTGGTGGTGCCGACCAGTCGGGAGCGGACGGTGTATCCGTGGGCGCCGAAGACCTTGGGCCAGTTGACGGTGACGCCTTGAGGGCCTTCGCCGGCGGTGATTCCGTCGGGTATGGGCGTGGGTCGTTTCGGGATGGTGGTGGGGATGTCGAGGGGTTTGGTGCCGTATCCGAAGTCGTTGTGCAGGGTTTCGGTGAATGCTCGGGCGATTTGGTATTCGCCGGTGGCGTTGGGGTGCAGTCCGTCGTAGCCGGCGGGGCAGCTGGTGGGTTCGCAGTCGTAGTTTTCGCGCCACTTGACTAGCTTCACTGGTGACTGGTTGGTGTTCCAGGTCGGGATCGCCTGGGCCAGCCGAGAGTTGTAGTCATTGGTTTTGTCGGGTAGTTGTTCGTTGCCGCCCAGCAGGGTGCGTTGCGGGACGTTGGCTATCGCGAGCTTGATGTTGGGATTGGCGTCGCGGGCTCTGTCGACCAACACTTTCATGCTGTCCACGGTGTCCTTGGGGTTGGTGACCGACCAGCCCAGATCGTTGAAGCCCAGGCCGAGCAGGATCAGGTCAGGCTTCTGCTGCTGCACCTGGTACTGGATCAGGCTCTTGGCAACCGCTGCCTGCTGGCCCCACATCGCGAAGTGTTCGTCGTCGTCGAAGGTTTCCGCCCGCTTGTCGTACTCGCCGCCGATACGCGTCGATTCAGTCTCAGGCTCGGGTAATTGCCCTTGCAGAGTTGGCGGTTTACGTCCGGGTGCCCGGGCCGGCACGGTGCCCTTATAGGGGCCAACGAACTCGGCGTCCACGCCCTGTTCCCTGAACCACTCCGACAGTCGGTAACGCCAGGTCCAGTCGCCCTCGTCACCCTGACTCATCGAATCACCCACCACCATCACCCTGACGCTGCCCGTCGGATCAGGACCGTCGAGGTGGGTGAAGTAGACGGTGGAGTCACCGTCGCGTTCGTAGTTGCCGTTGAATCCCCAGTTGATCCAGCCGCCGTCGCCGTTGTTCCTCACCACGCCGACGTCGAGCGCGAAGACGGTCATGCCATTCACGTTCGCGAGGTGTTTCAAGTTCGAGAGATAACCAAAGGAGAACTGGTCGACCGACTTGACGACGAGGATGTTCGTGTCAGGGAAGCACTTCTGGTACTCGGTGGTCAGCGACCGGACGAGCTCCTCGCGGTCGCCGGGCACCGACCCGGTGTAGCCGCATCCCGGGTACGGTCCGTTCGCGGTCGACGTGTGCTGCGGAGTATCGGAATCGAAGTTGGAATCGGCGAATCCGGCCATGGGGTCGAAGGTGAGGTCGGCCGTCGCCGGATCGGTGAACGCCACCGTCATGCCGTCCGAGCTGCGGGTGAAGTTTCCGTAGAACGCCCAGTTGTTCCAGCCGCCGTCGCCCATGTTGTGGAACGTGCCTGTCTTGAACACGTGAACGTCGTAGCGGCCTCGACTCGCTACCCCGGATGGCCGTCCAACCTCGGTCGAGTCTTTCGCGTCGTAGTCCTGCATGCTGAACGCACTCGCGAACACCTGCGACGTCGGCGGGGACAACCATTCGTGGGATTGCTCGTCGTGCATCACCATGACGTTGTAGTCCGGGAAGCAGGTACGCACATCGTTGAGCAGTGCCCGTACGTGTCCGACCTGTGCGTCGTTGCTCAACCCGTTGTAAAGACTGTAGTACATGTTGCGATCCACCCGGTCGCGGGTCGTCACCTCACACTGCGGACCAGAAGACCATCCCGAGCGCCGCTCGGGAAGCGGCGGCGTCGTGAAGGTCACGGTCCGTCCATCGTCGCTCTTGGTCCAGTATCCCTCGTAGCCCCAGTTCTTGTAGCCGAGGTCACCGGCCTGATAGAAGGTGCCGGATTTGAAGACGTACACCCGATACTTCGTGTCACTCAATTCGATCGTGGTGACGAAGTACGCCTCCGTCATGTGTTGCGTGCTGCCGTTGTGGGGCTGGGCGATCACAACGTTGTAGCCGGGGAAGCAGTACGCCACCCGCCGAACGGCCTCCTTGACCTTGTCCGCCTTCTCGTTCTCCGAGGTGATTATGTAGGAAATCACCGACGCGAGACCCAGGAACATGTTGCCCATCACGAATTTCGGCTCCGCCCACACGATCGCCGGGGCCTGCGCCTTCGGGTCAGCATCAAGGCAGGCCGACGGCAGCGCTCCGGGCGTCAGCGCCGCTGCGTTCGCCTCGGGCACGGCGGCGGCCTTGGTCACGCCAACGTTGGTGGAGCCGGCCACAACCAGCACCAACGCAAGGAAGAACGCCATGAGACGGGTGCCGTGCCGCCTATTTTTGTGCAGCCATGATCGACTATGGGAATGAGACATGGAGGACTTCTCTCTGTCCGATCATGGCGCGCAGGGTGGAATCGGGAAGTCGACTCCGACAGATCATGGCGCCGGACTTCCAGGCCCACCCGCTGCCTGACCTGGGACAAGTAGGGGATCCGACGCTCGCCTCGACGTACACCGTCGATGGTCCGTCGTCAGTTGTCGGTCGTCAGTTCTTTACATCGATGATCTTTGTGTAAAATTCATAGATCTACAAGTCTCGAATCGATCACAGTCATTGGTCTCCCCGGCCCAGCCACCCCACGCAGCGCAAGCCGAGGTGGGCCCACCGACGGGTCCGGCCAGAGCGGACCACGTCCCCGACGGCCTTCACGCAGCGCCGATCCGACCCCGTCGACGCACCGACGCGACTACCCTCGGTCAGGGAAGAGGTGGCGGCGCGGGGAGGTGGGGCCGTTCGCGGACCGCCTCCACCGCGCCAGGCGGGACACACGTCCGCACCAGCGGGGACCAACGGCCCTGCCCCATCCTCTCGGCGGCGACGAAGCTGGACGTGGCCGGGAAAACCCGGGACACCGGATGCGACGTCCCCGATTTCGCGAGAGGCTTACGCAGCATGGACTCCGCTGTTGACCTGCACAGCCCTCTGACCGAAGACGAACTGCGTCGGCTGGACGCCTACTGGCGCGCCGCGAACTACCTCACCGTCGGGCAGATCTACCTGCTGGACAACCCGCTGCTGCGGGAGCCGTTGACAGTCGACGACATCAAGCCGCGACTGCTCGGCCACTGGGGCACCAGCCCCGGCCTCAACCTGATCTACGCCCACCTCAACCGGGTGATCGTTGCCCGCGACCTGAACGCCATGCTGGTCACCGGCCCCGGCCACGGCGGCCCGGCCATCGTGGCCAACACCTGGCTGGAGGGCACCTGGTCGGAGCGCTACCACGACGTGGCGCGCGACGAGGCCGGGATGTCCAAGCTGTTCCGCCAGTTCTCCTTCCCCGGCGGCATCCCCAGCCATGTGGCGGCGGACGTGCCGGGCTCGATCCACGAGGGCGGTGAGCTGGGGTACGCGCTGAGCCACGCCTACGGCGCCGCGTTCGACCACCCGGACCTCGTGGTGGCCTGCGTCGTTGGCGACGGTGAGGCGGAGACCGGGCCACTGGCCGGCAGTTGGCTCTCCAACGTGTTCCTCAACCCGGCGCGCGACGGGGCGGTGCTGCCCATCCTGCACCTCAACGGCTACAAGATCGCCAACCCGACCGTACTGTCCCGGATCCCCGAGGCCGACCTGCTCGACCTGATGCGCGGCTCGGGCTACCAGCCGTACGTGGTGGCCGGCGACGACCCGGCGCAGGTGCATGGCACGCTCGCCGCGACGATGGACCGGGCACTGGACGAGATCGCCGAGATCCAGCGGCGGGCCCGCTCCGGCGGCGTCGTCGAACGCCCCCGCTGGCCGATGATCATCCTGCGGACGCCGAAGGGCTGGACCGGTCCCGCCGAGGTCGACGGCATCCAGGTGGAGGGCACCTACCGTGCCCACCAGGTGCCGCTGTCGGGCGTACGCGACAACCCGGCGCACCTGGCCGAGCTGGAGCAGTGGCTGCGCAGCTACCGACCGGAGGAGCTGTTCGACGCCACCGGCGCGCCGGTGGACGAGCTGCGGACGCTGCCGCCGCGCGGTGACCGGCGGATGAGCGCCAACCCGGTCACCAACGGCGGCGTGGTGCTGCGGGACCTGACCCTGCCGGACTTCCGCAACTACGGCGTGGAGGTCCCCGAGCCGGGCACGCCGATGGCCGGCGCGACCGGTGTGCTCGGTCCGTGGATCCGCGACGTGATCAGCGCCAACCCGGAGACGTTCCGACTGTTCGGCCCGGACGAGGTCGCCTCCAATCGGCTGGGTGCCGCCTTCGAGGTGACCGACCGGGCGTGGGTGGCCGCGACGGTGCCCGGCGACGAGCACCTCTCCCCCGACGGGCGGGTCATGGAGGTGCTCTCCGAGCACCTGTGCCAGGGCTGGCTGGAGGGTTACCTGCTGACCGGCCGGCACGGCGTGTTCACCAGCTACGAGGCGTTCATCCACATCGTCGACTCGATGCTCAACCAGCACGCCAAGTGGCTGAAGGTGACCCGGGCCATCCCCTGGCGTCAGCCGATCGCCTCGCTGAACTACCTGCTGTCCAGCCACGTCTGGCGGCAGGACCACAACGGCTTCTCCCACCAGGATCCGGGCTTCATCGACCACGTCGTCAACAAGAAGGCCGAGGTGGTACGGGTCTACCTCCCGCCGGACGCGAACACGCTGCTCGCCACGATGGACCACTGCCTGCGCAGCCGGCACTACATCAACGTGGTGGTGGCCGGTAAGCAGGCCGCGCCGAACTGGCTGACGATGACGGAGGCGATCCAGCACACGCGGCGTGGCCTGGGCATCTGGGAGTGGGCCAGCAACGACGGCGGCACCGAACCGGACGTGGTGCTCGCCTGCTGCGGAGACGTGCCCACCCTGGAGACGCTGGCCGCCGTCGAGCTGCTGCGCCAGCACCTCCCGGAGTTGAAGGTGCGCCTGGTCAACGTGGTCGACCTGATGCGGCTCCAGCCGGACACCGAGCATCCGCACGGTCTGACCGACAGAGAGTTCGACACCATCTTCACCGAGGACCGGCCCATCATCTTCGCGTACCACGGCTACCCGTGGCTGATCCACCGCCTCACCTACCGGCGGATCAACCACGAGAACCTGCACGTGCGCGGTTACAAGGAGGAGGGCACCACCACCACCCCGTTCGACATGGTGATGCTCAACGACCTGGACCGCTTCCACCTGGTCATCGACGTCATCGACCGGGTGCCCGGGCTGGCCGCCAGCGCCGCGCACCTGCGTCAACGGATGGTCGACGCCCGGCAGGCGGCCCGCGACTACACCCGCCGGTACGGCGAGGACGACCCCGAGGTCGCCGAGTGGCGCTGGATCCGCGAAACCGACCCGACCACCCCCTGAAGCTGGATCCGCGAAACCGACCCGACCACCCCCTGAAGGAGGACGACGTGCGCGACGCGGAGATCCTGGTTGGCTACGACGGCTCCACCGACGCCTCGCTGGCCCTGAACTGGGCCGTGCAGGAGGCGCGGCACAGCGGCCAGCCGGTGCGGCTGGCGTACGTCTTCGAATGGCTGACGGTGGCCAGTTGGGTCGGCCCGGGGGTGGCGCCCGGCGTGTGGCCCGACGACACCGCCCGCCGGCAGGTCGACGAGCTGGTCCGCAAGGCCGCGGCGGACGCCGCCGCGGCCAACCCCGGGCTGAAGATCACCGGTGAGGTGTACGACGGGCCGCCCACCCTGGTGCTCCAGGAGCGCTCGGCCGAGGCCGGGCTGCTGGTGCTCGGCAGCCGGGGCCACGGCGGATTCGGCGGCCTGCTGGTCGGGTCGACGGCGGTGTCCGTCGCCGCGCACGCCCACTGCCCGGTCGTGGTGGTCCGCGACGGGGTCGGCAGCGCCGCCACCGACACGTCGAGCCGCCCGGTGGCGGTCGGCGTGGACGGCTCGGAACCCTCGCTGGT
Source organism: Micromonospora sp. M51 (assembly GCF_018070305.1). Lineage (NCBI taxonomy): Bacteria > Bacillati > Actinomycetota > Actinomycetes > Micromonosporales > Micromonosporaceae > Micromonospora > Micromonospora sp. M51. The sequence goes on from NZ_JAGPXZ010000025.1 coordinate 16,233, forward strand.
GGCGCTCGGCTTCGCGGCTGAGCGGGCGGTGCAGCGGCAGGTGCCGTTGCGCGTCCTGCACGCCTGGACACCGGGCCCCGGCGGAGCGGCCGGGGTGCCCGACGAGCGGGCCGCCGTGGACGAGGCGCTGGAGCCGTGGCGACGGACCTACCCCGAGCTGCCGATGACCGTCGACCTGGTGTCGACCAGCCCGGCGGCGATGCTGATCGAGGCGAGTCGGGACGCACTGCTGGTGGTGGTCGGTAGCCGGGGCCGGGGCGGGCTGGCCGGCATGCTGCTCGGCTCGGTCAGCCAGCAGCTCATCCAACACGCCCGCTGCCCCGTCGCGGTGGTCCGCGAACGCTGAGCACCGCGGGCGTAACGACCCGGCGGGGACGGGACCTGTGGCCCTGCGGAGACACCACCGGGTGTCGCAGGATGAGGCGGCAACCCCGGCGCGGCGGCGCGCCGTGCGGCACGATGAGCAGAGACGGAAAGGTCGTGACCATGAGTCAGGAAGGCCAGCTGACCACCGCGCTGGCGGAGGCCGCCGCCACCGCCGGCCACGCCCCCTCGGTGCACAACACCCAGCCGTGGCGCTGGCGGGTGCTGCCCGACGCGTTGGAGCTGCGCTCCGTCGCCGACCGGCAGCTCGCCGCCAGCGACCCCGACGGGCGACTGCTCGCCATCAGCTGCGGCACCGCCCTGCACCACGCCCGACTGGCGCTGGCCGCCGAGGGGTGGCGCGCCGTGGTGGAACGGCTGCCCGACCCGGCCGACACCGAGCTGCTGGCCCGGCTGACCGACCTCAGCCACACCACGGCCGACCCGGACGCCATGCGCATGGTGCAGTGCATGCAGGTGCGGCACACCGATCGCCGGCCGGTCAGCGACGAGCCGGTGCCGCCCACGGCGATCCAGGAGATCACCCGGGCGGTCAGCGCGGAAGGCTGCCGGTTGCAGATCCTCGACCGCGACCAGGTGCTGGAGCTGGCCGCCACCGCCGGGCACGCCGACACTGTCGAGGCCGAGGACACGGAGATGCGTACCGAGCTGGCGTACTGGACCAGCCGGGCCGGCTCGGGCACCGGTCTGCCGGCGGAGGTGCTGCCCGAGCAGCCCGCGCAGACCACCGTCCCGGGGCGTGACTTCGGTCGGCCCGGCAGCCTGCCGGTGGGTCCCGGGCACGACCAGATGGCGGTGTACGCGATGCTGCACGGCGACGAGGACGAACGGGACAGCTGGCTGCGCGCCGGCGAGGCGCTCTCCGCCGGTTGGTTGACCGCCACCCGGCTCGGCGTGTCGGTGGTGCCGCTCAGCGCGGTGGTGGAGGTGCCGGGCACCCGGCAGACCCTGCGTCAGCTGCTCTCCGGCATCGGCTTCCCGTACCTGGTGCTGCGGTTGGGCATCGCCGATCCGACCCGGTCCGGCCCGCCGCACACGCCACGGTTGACCACCGCCCAGGTGGTCGACACCTCGGCCGTGCGCTGACGGCCCCTGACGACGGGCGACGCCAGCGCTACCATCCCCCGATGACCAGCAGCACCCCCTCGCCCCGGCAGGAACCGTCCACGACACCGTCGCTCGGGCTGAGCCCGCTGTCGCGGGTCCGTCTCGACGAGCTGCTGCAGGAGATGCTGGTCCGCGTCGGTGAGGTGGTGACCAGCCGGGAGCGGCTGCGGGCCCTGCTGGACGCGGTGGTCGGCATCGGCACCAACCTGGATCTGCGTACCACCCTGCAACGCATCGTGCAGGCGGCCTGCGAGCTGGTCGGCGCCCGGTACGGCGCGCTCGGCGTGGTCGGCCCGGACCGGCTGCTGCACGACTTCATCGTCCACGGCATCACCCCCGAGCAGCATGAGCGGATCGGTGACCTGCCGCACGGGCGGGGCGTGCTCGGTCTGCTCATCGACGACCCCCGCCCGCTGCGGATGCCCGACATCACCCAGCACCCCCGCTCCTACGGCTTCCCGGCCAACCACCCGCCCATGCACAGCTTCCTGGGGGTGCCGGTCCTCATCCGCGACCAGGTCTTCGGCAACCTCTACCTGGCGGAGAAGCAGGGCGGCGCGCAGTTCACCGAGGACGACGAGGAGATCGTCGTCGCGCTCGCCGCCGCCGCCGGCGTGGCCATCGAGAACGCCCGCCTGTACGCCGTGGCGCACCGGCGGCAACGCTGGCTCGCCGCCACCGCCGAGATCACCACGGTGCTGCTCGGCGAGGTCCGCCGTACCGACGCGTTGGCG
>NZ_JAGPXZ010000250.1:0-7574 GCF_018070305.1 Micromonospora sp. M51
GCGGACGATCCGCTGGCCGGCACGATCGACCCGAAGATCGCCTTCGAGGCGGACAATCTGGAAGCCGCGGCGGAGGCCCAGCTGGACGCCGACGTGATGGATCCCGGGCCCACCTCGGACCCGAACTCGCCGGTCTCGCTGTACGACCACGGTCAGCTCGGCACGGTGGCCGACGCCACTGTGGGCCGGCTGGTGGAACCGGACGAGGGGTCGCACACCGACCAGGAGACCGACTCGGTGGCGTACGACGCCGGATCGGCCGGCGGCGGGGCGACCGCCGAGGAGTTGGCCATCCACGAGACGGAGCCACCGCGCTCGGTCTGACGTCCGCTCGATCTGACGTCCGTCCGCTCAGTCGTCCAGGCCGCGTTCGATGGCGTACCGGGTCAGCTCGACCCGGTTGTGCAGTTGCAGCTTGCCCAGGGTGTTCTGCACGTGGTTCTGCACGGTGCGGTGCGACAGGCCGAGCCGCTGGGCGATCTGCTTGTACGACATCCCCTTCGCCACCAGCCGCAGCACCTCCGTCTCCCGTTCGGTGAGCTGGGGCGTCGCGGGTTCGGCAGCGCCGGCGCTCCCCCGCCCCGGTCCGGCGGCCAACCGGCGGTACTCGCCGAGCACCAGTCCGGCCAGGCCGGGGGTGAACACCGCCTCGCCGGCCGCGGTGCGGTGGACCGCCTCCAGGAACTCGGCGGGCGCTGTCGACTTCACCAGGTAACCGGTGGCACCGGCCTTGACCGCGTCCAGCACGCTCTGCTGCTCGCCGCTGGCGCTGAGCATCAGCACCCGTACGGCGGGCAGCGCCGTGCGCAACCCCAGGATCACCTCGACGCCGGAGATGTCCGGCAGTTGCAGGTCGAGGACGACGACGTCGGGCCGGGCGGCGGCGGCCACCCGAACGGCCTGTCGCCCCTCCCCGCTGGTCGCCACCACCAGGAAGCCGGCCTCGGTCAGGTCGCGGGCCACCCCCTCCCGCCACATCGGATGGTCGTCCACCACCATGACCCGGATCTGGTTCACCGCGCCGACCTCGGCACGCTCAGCTCGATCTCGGTGCCCGCCTCGGGTGCGGACACGATCCGCACCGTCCCGCCCAGGTCGGTCACCCGGCCCCGGATCGACTGGGTCACCCCGAGCCGCCCCTGGGCGGCCGCCTCGGCCAGCCGGCCGTCCGGGATGCCCGGCCCCTCGTCACGGATCGACACGGTCACCGTCTCCCCCTCGTCCTCGATCAGCACCCAGGCCCGCCCACCGGCGTGCCGTCCCACGTTGTCCAGTGCCGCACCGGTTGCCGCCGCCAACTCGCCGGCCACCTGTCGGGGCAGCGGCACCGGCGTGGCCGGGGCGGAGAGCGCCACCGTCGCCGAGGCGTACCGGCCGAGCAGGGTCCGCAGGTCCACCGCCTCGCCCCCCTCCGGGAGGCTCGCGGCGGTCGGGCTGGCACCGGTGATCAGCGCGCGCAGTGCGGCCTCCTGCTCACCGGCCAGCCGGGCCAGCTCGCCGGCCTCCCCGGGCAGGTCGGCGCCGCGCCGCTGGACCAGCGCCAGCACCTGCAGAACCGAGTCGTGAATGCCCCGGGCCAGCCGTTCCCGCTCCCGCGTGGCGGCCTCCAGCTCCACGGCGCGTTGCAGCCGCTCCTCGGCGCTCGCCGCCAGCCGGGCCACGTGCCCGACCACCACTCCGGCGAGCAGCATCAGGATCACCCCGGTGAACGAGGACTGACCGATCCGCTCCCGGGTGGCCAGGTCCGCTCCGGCGACGATCAGCGCGGCGACAGTGCCCCGCCGCCGGCCGCCGGAGACGGCCCAGGCCAGCACCGGGCCGGCCATCCAGGCCACCCCGAGGGTGGGTACGCCGTGGGTGAGCGCCGTCCGACCGACCACCCACGGGGTGGCCAGCACGATGGCCACCACCACCGCGAGGTCGGCCAGCAGCAGCGGCCAGCGCCGCCAGGACGGTCGGGCATACCCGACAGCGGTCGCCCCGGTCCAGGTGATCATCAGCAGGATCAGGGCGCCGACGGCGTACGGGTGGGCGTACCGGTCGGCGTCGCGCACCGCGAGCGCGCAGACGTACGCCAGGGAGGCCAGCCTGAACACGGTGAGGGCACGCCACAGCGGCACCTCGAATCCACCCGGTGGCGACGGCATGGCGGTCAGGATGCCACAACGGTTCGGCCGCCCGGCGATCAGCGAGTGCGGTTCGGGAAACCCTGACGTACGGTGGAAAAGCCGCGAAATACTCCGAGATGCGCCGCCGGGACGGGCCCATGACGAACGCAGATCCGCACGCACCGCGTACGGTTGTGCCCATCGAACCTGCCCTCCTGATCGCCGACGCCTTTGACCAGGCTCAGGTGACCGAGATTCGACACTCGGTCGCCTCCTGCGCGCATGCCTCGGGCCTGCGGGGCCAGCGGCTGGACGACTTCGTGCTCGCGATCAACGAGCTGATCACGAATGCGGTGCGCCACGGCGGCGGGCGCGGCTGGCTGCGCCTCTGGCAGGAGTCGGGTGTGCTGGTCTGCGAGATTGCCGACCACGGGCGCGGGATCAGCCCGCAGCGACTGGGCGACCGCAGTCGGCCGGCCCCGGACACCGCCGGCGGCTGGGGGCTCTGGCTGGCCCGCGAGTTGACCGACGCGATGGAGGTGTCCACCGGCACCGCCGGCACCACAGTCCGCATCACCACCGGCCTACCCACCCAAAATCCCACCCCGCACTAACCCCCACCCCACCCCGCCCCACCCCACCCGCGCGCGATCTTGCATTTGCTGTCGCGGCGAATCACCCGAAACCACTCATCCCGGCGACACAAACCGCAAGATCGCGGGGAAGAGCAGGGCGGGGAGACGGGGTGGGTCAGGCGAAGAGGGCGGAGACGGATTCTCCGTTGTGGATTCGGCGCGTCGCCTCGGCCAGGGCGGGGGCCACCGACAGGACCCGCAACTTGGGGACCCGCTTGGCGTCCGGGATGGGCACCGTGTTGGTGCAGACGATCCCCAGGACGCCGTCCTGGTCGCTGAGCCGCTGCAACGCGTCCCCGGAGAAGAGGCCGTGCGTGCAGGCGAGCCGGATCGACCGAACCTTCAGGCCGCGCAGATGCTCCATCAACTCGACCACCGTGCTGCCCTTGGCGATCTCGTCGTCCAGCACGATGACGTCCCGGTCGGTCACGTCACCGATCACCGCGCTGATCTTGACCAGGTCGTCGCTGAACCGCTGCTTCGCCCCGGCCGCCACCGGTGTGCCGAGCAGCCGGGCGAAGGCCGCGGCCTCCTTGGCGTTGCCCAGGTCGGGTGAGACCACCACGGTGTTGCTGAGGTCGTAGCGCCGGAAGTGGGTGGCCAGCTCCCGCAGCGCGTGCAGATGATCCACCGGGACGCTGAAGAAGCCGTGCACCTGCGGCGAGTGCAGGGTCATCGCGAGCACCCGGTCCGCCCCGGCCGAGGTGAGCAGGTCGGCGACGAGCCGGGCGCCGATCGAGATCCGCGGCGCGTCCTTCTTGTCCGAGCGGGCGTACGCGTAGTGCGGCAGCACCACGGTGATCCGACCGGCGGAGGCGCCCCGAGCCGCGTCGATCATCAGCAGCAGCTCGACCAGGTGCTCCTGCACCGGCGGCACCAGCGGCTGGATCAGAAAGACGTCCCGCTCCCGGCAGTTGGCCTGCAACTGGACTTCCAGGCAGTCGTTGGCGAACCGGGAGACCCGCACCGGGTGCAGCGGCACTCCCAGGTGAGCGCAGATCTCGGCAGCCAGGTCGGGATGGGCGGTTCCACTGAAAACTGCGATGTCGCGCACGTTCGCACATCGTAGGGGACGCGGACGGCAGCCGACGGCGGTGGGCCGGAACCCACAGCGACGCCTGTCGCGCCACTCCGCCGTCCGGGTACGGTGCTGCGGTGACCCCCCAGTACGTCGCCGCCATCGACCAGGGCACAACCTCCTCGCGGTGCATCGTCTTCGACCGGGCCGGGGACATCGTCGCCGTGGCCCAGCGCGAGCACCGGCAGGTCTTCCCCCGACCGGGTTGGGTGGAGCACGACGCCGAGGAGATCTGGGACAACGTCCAGCAGGTGGTCGCCGAGGCGCTGCGGGCCGCCGGCACCGACGCGTCCGGGTTGGCCGCCGTCGGCATCACCAACCAGCGGGAGACCACTGTCGTCTGGGCCCGGGCCACCGGCCGCCCGGGGGGCAACGCCATCGGCTGGCCGGACACCCGGACCGGGCCGCTGCTGCGCGAGCTCGCTTCGGCGTACGGCGAGGAGCGGTTCCGGACCCGCACCGGCCTGCCGCTGGCCACCTACTTCGCCGGGCCGAAGCTGCGCTGGCTGCTCGACGAGGTCGACGGCCTGCGCGAGCGCGCCGAGCGCGGCGAGGTGCTCTTCGGCACCATGGACAGCTGGCTGATCTGGAAGCTGACCGGCGCGCACGTCACCGACGTGACGAACGCCAGCCGGACCATGCTGATGGACCTCACGACGCTCGACTGGGACCCGGAGCTGCTGGACGCCATGGGCGTGCCGGCGGCGATGCTCCCGGAGATCCGCTCCTCCGCCGAGGTGTACGGCTCGGCGACCGGCGTGCTCGGCGGGGTGCCGGTGGCCAGTGCGCTCGGCGACCAGCAGGCCGCCCTGTTCGGGCAGACCTGCTTCCAGCCGGGCGAGGCGAAGTGCACCTACGGCACCGGCAGTTTCCTGCTGCTCAACACCGGTGCCAGCCCGGTTCCGTCGACCCACGGCCTGCTCACCACCGTCGCCTACCGGATCAAGAACCAACCACCGGCGTACGCCCTGGAAGGTGCCATCGCGGTCACCGGCTCACTGGTGCAGTGGCTGCGGGACAACCTGGGGTTGATCTCCTCGGCGGCCGAGGTGGAGGAGCTGGCCCGCACCGTCGACGACAACGGCGGCTGTTACGTGGTGCCGGCGTTCTCCGGGCTGTTCGCCCCGCACTGGCGCAGCGACGCCCGCGGGGTGATCGCCGGCCTGACCGGCTACATCACCAAGGGGCACCTGGCGCGGGCGGTGCTGGAGGCGTCGGCGTGGCAGACCCGCGAGGTGGTCGACGCGATGAACGCCGACTCGGATGTGGCGCTGCGCCGCCTGAGGGTGGACGGCGGCATGACCGCCAACGGCCTGCTCATGCAGTTCCTGGCGGACGTGCTCGACGTGCCTGTCGTCCGTTCCCGGATCACCGAGACCACCTGCCTGGGTGCGGCGTACGCGGCCGGGTTGGCGGTCGGTTTCTGGCCGGATCTGGCCACCCTGCGGGCGCAGTGGCGTTCCGACGCGCAGTGGGAGCCGGCGATGGCCCCGGAGCTGCGCGATCAGGAGCTGCGCCAGTGGCGCAAGGCCGTGCGGCGCACTCTGGACTGGGTGGACTGACCTCAGCGGCCGGCGCGGACCCGCGCCACGAACGCGCGCCAGGCCGCCGGCGCGAAGGTGAGAACGGCACCGGCGCGGTCGGTGGAGTCGCGGACCAACACCTGACCCGGCAGGTTGTCGGCCACCTCCACGCAGGTGTCGCCGCCGTTACCGCTCCGGGTCGACACGCGCCACCGAGGGGTGGGGGCGGAGTTCACAGCTCGTTCACCAGCTTTCCGATCAGCTCGACGGACACGCCCGCCGGCAGGGCCTCGCCCAGCAGCGTGTCCCACATCGTCCTGATGGTAGCCACGGTGTCGGGCCGGTCGACGATCTGACCGAAGACCCCGTCGACGTAGGCCACCTCGTCGCCGTCAGTCAGGTTGGCCAGCACGAAGCCGCCGGCCAGCCCGGGGTGCGCGCCCACCCCGGCGGGGATCACGTAGAGCCGCACGTGGGGCAGGGTGGCCAACTCGACCAGCCGTTCCAACTGGGCGAGCTGAACGTCCCGATCGCCGACCACGCGGCGCAGCGCGGTCTCGTCGACGATCGCGGTGAACCGCTTCGGGGCCGGGCCGGTCAGCAGCTCCTGGCGGGCCAGCCGGCCGGCGACCAGCTGGGCGACCTGCTCCGGGGTGTGGGTGCCCTGGGCGCTGAGCACCGCGTGCGCGTACGCCTCGGTCTGGAGCAGGCCCGGCACGAGCGACGGTTGAACGGTGCGGAGGGCGACCGCCTCGGCCTCGATCGCCCGCCACGGCGCGAACCAGGCCGGCGACTCCTGCCGGGCCGCCACCGCCAGCAGCTCGGCCAGCAGCCCGCCGGTGTTCAGCGCCGCGTCCGCCGCCTCGGCGAACTGGGGGGTGGGCCGGCGCCGCCCGGTCTCGATAGCCGCGATGGTGGACGGGCTCCACCTGATCAGCTCCGCCAGGGCCTCCTGCGAGACACCCGCACCGGCCCGGGCCGCCTTGAGCGCCCTGATCCACATGTCGCCGTTCATCCGACCGCCCCAGACTCCACGAAGAGTGACGGGTCCATCCTCGACGGTGATGACGGTCAGGTCCAGCAGGTACGGGGAAAGCGCGGTATCCCGGTCAGTCCCAGCGGTTACCGGTGAGCTTCTCGTAGACATCGACGTAGCGGGCCCGGGTCGCCTCGACCACCTCGGCCGGCACGTCCGGGGCGGGGGGCTGCTTGTCCCAGCCGCTGCCGGTGGCCCAGTCCCGCACGTACTGCTTGTCGTAGGAGAACTGCACCCGCCCCGGCTGGTACGACTCGGCCGGCCAGAACCGCGACGAGTCGGAGGTGAGCAGCTCGTCGGCGAGGACCAGCGTGCCGTCCGGCGCCCAGCCCAGCTCGATCTTGGTGTCGGCGATCAGGATGCCCCGGTCGGCGGCCAGTTCGGCACCGCGCCGGTAGATGTCGAGGGTGATCTGCCGCAGTCGCTCGGCGGTCGCCGCGCCCACCTTGTCCACCACGTCGTCGTACGTGATCGGCTCGTCGTGCTCGCCCGCCGGCGCCTTGCTCGACGGCGTGAAGATCGGCTCAGGCAGGATCGACGCCTCGCCGAGCCCTCGCGGCAGCGGTACGCCGGAGACCGCGCCGGTGCGCTCGTACTCCCGCAGGCCGCCACCGGTCAGGTAACCGCGGGCGACGCACTCGACCGGGACCATGTCCAGCCGCTGGCAGCGGATGGCCCGCCCGGCGAACTCGGCGGGCACGTCGGTGGCCGAGATGACGTGGTTCGGCACCAGGTCGGCGAGCTGCTCGAACCACCAGAGCGAGAGCGCGGTGAGCAGGCGACCCTTGTCCGGAATCGGCGTCGGCAGCGCCACGTCGTAGATCGAGATGCGATCCGAGGCCACCAGGATCAGGTCGTCGCCGTCGGCGTAGACGTCCCGGACCTTGCCCGAGTGCAGAAGTTCCACGCGCCCTAGTACACCACGCGACAGCGGAAGGCCCAGATTCGACCACCCGGCCGAGGGTGACCGGACGGACGTTGACACCTTCGTGCGCTGCCTGCGTGAATGGTCCGACCGCCACCCCCGTAGGCCCAGGAGAGCGCCGTGCCCGTTGTTCGACCCCCGCTCGACCGCCTCGGCGCCGACCCGGGCCGGCGCCGACTGCTCAGCGCGCTGCTCGGTGCGCCTTTGCTCGCGTCCGGCGGGCTGGCGGGTTGCAGCGACGGAGCCGCCACCTCGACCCAGGACGGGCC
>NZ_JAGPXZ010000251.1:0-7571 GCF_018070305.1 Micromonospora sp. M51
GCCTCCCGTTCCCTCGACCGCACGGCCGCCCCGAGCACCTCCGCCGCCGCCCCCACGGCAAGCCCCGCCGACCCGGACACCAGCGCGCCGGCCCGCAAGGTCGCCCCGGCTCGCCCGACCGATCCGGCACCCGTCGCCGGGCTGGACGAGGACCAGATGGAGAACGCCGAGGCGATCGTCCGTACCGGCCGCAAGATGGGTGTGCCACGCCGGGGTCTGGTGATCGCGGTGGCCACCGCCATGCAGGAGAGCAATCTCTACAACGTGGCCAGCGGCGTGCTGCCCGAGTCGCAGGACTATCCGCACCAGGGCGTTGGCTGGGACCACGACTCGGTCGGGTTGTTCCAGCAGCGTTCCAGCAGCGGCTGGGGCCCGGTGGGGCGGCTGATGGACCCCGAGTTCGCGACCCGGCAGTTCCTCAGCGCGCTGGAGCAGGTGCCCGGCTGGCAGCGGATGCGGCTCACCGACGCCGCCCAGGCGGTGCAGGTCTCCGCGTACCCCGAGCACTACCAGCAGCACGAGTGGCGGGCCACCCGGGTCGTCGACGCCATCGTGCCGGCGGGGCGGTAACCTACCGCCCACTATGGACGGTCAGGGTTGAGGCTGTCGCATCCCGGGTACATGTGTTGCGGGTACGGGGTACACATGACTGAGGGATCGTCGACAGGAGGACGTTATGTCACTGATGCAGCGGATCAGCGCGTTTTTGAAATCACCGAAGGGGCAGCAGATGGTCGACCGGGGCCGTCGCGAGATGGCCAAGCCGGGCAACCAGCAGAAGCTGAAGGGGTTGGCAGCGCGGTTCTCCAACCGCCGCCGCTGACCGCTCCATCGGCCGCCCTGTCCGCCGTTTCCACCCCTGGGGAGACCTGGTGACCGACACCCCGCCCGTCGGCGGTCAGCCCGCCGCCCCGACTCCGCAGCCGTCCGTCGACCTGCCGGCCGGGCCGGTGGACGCCCCCGAGGGTCCGCCGGCCCGACTCTGGGACCGGATGCGTGACGACCCGCAGTACGCGCCGGAGCACCTTGCCCTGGAGGCGGTGCGCCGCCTCGGGCCGGAAGCCGTGCAGTGGGCCGCCCGGGCCCGGGCCGAGCAGCCCGGGGTGTCCGCCGATGTGCTCGCCGACCAGGCGGCCCGCAAGTTCGTCAACCTGGCTCGGCTCTCCGGCGCGGTTTCCGGCGCGGCCGGGCTGCCCGGCGCCGTGATCGACGTGGGCGTGCTGGCCTGGACCCAGGCGCGGATGGTGCTGCACATCGCCGCCGCGTACGACGTCGACCCGCTGCACAGCGATCGGGCCACCGACCTGCTGGTGCTCCAGCGGGTGCACAAGGTCGCCGAGAGCGCCCGGCTGGCGCTCGGCGTGGCCGCCGGCCGGGCACGCGCCGACGCGCACTTAGGCCTGGGCGGCCAGCGTCCGCTCGGTCGGGTCATGCTGCAACTCGGCATCCGGCTGGCCCAGATGGCCGGTGTCCGGGCCGCGAAGCGGATGGTCGCCAAGATCGTCCCCGGTGCGGCCATCGTGCTCGGCACCTGGGCCAACTCGTCGGCTACCAAGGACCTCGCCCAGCGGTCCCGGGCCCTCTACCGCTCCCGTGGCAGCGTCGTCCCGGAGCCGCGCCAGCCCTGACGTGCGTCCCGGTCCTCAGCTGGCCAGGCCGGAGGAGCGCCAGGTGACCTCGGCGATGCGGCCCTGGCCGGTGGCGTTGGGGTGGAACCAGTCCAGCGGGTTGAGCAGATCCAGCGTGAACCGGACCTTGTGCAACGCGCCGCCGTCGTGCCGGCACCGGGACCCGTACGCCCGGCAGGCCGCCGTCAACTCGGCGTTGTAGGCGGCGATCCGATCCCGGACGGCGGCCCGGCGCGCCCGGTCGGCGGGGGCGGTCGAGGTCGCCTCGGCCAGCAGGGCCGGGCAGATGCCGCCCCGCCGCCACGCGCGGGTCGCCCGGGCGTCGTCGTGCCCGACCTCCCAGAGCCGGTACAGGTCGGGGATGCTCACCACCAGCACCCGGGCCTTCGGCCGGCCGGTCCGCAGAACCCGCAGCCCCTGGTCGACGTCGGCCCGGAACTGCTTCACCGGCGTCATCGCGTCCACTCCGCCCCGGCAGACGTCGTTGGCGCCGATCAGCACCGTGACGTAGTCGGCGCGGTCGCGTACCGCCGCCTGGGCCTGACCGGCGAGAGCGTCCGCGCGGGCGCCGGGACGGGCGTGGTTGTACCTCCGGTCGCGGATCGCCGAGTTCTGGTCCAGCAGCCGTCGGTAGTGGCTCTGCACCCGCAGCCCGTCCCCGGTCGACCAGGAGTTGCGCTCGCAGGAGGTGAGCACCAGGCAGGAGGCGAAACCGGTGCTGATCGAATCGCCGAGGGCGGCGATGCCGCCGGGCCCACCCGACGGCGGGGCGCTCGTGGTGGGGCGGGGTGTCGCCGAGGTGCCACCCTCGCAGGCCAGCGCGACCAGCGCCGCGAGACAGGCCAGGGCGGCAACCCAGCGTCGAGGCATGACGTCTCCCGTTCCGCAGCACAGAGCGACAGCGCGGTAACTCTATGCGCAGGACGCGGTGTGCCGGGAAGTTGCTGTCGGGTATGCGGCAGAGCGCCGACACGGAAGCCGTCGAGGTGCTATACGTCCCGCCAGGGTGCCGGCTGGCCGTGCAGCCACCAGTGCAACGCCCGGGTGATCCGGGGCAGCACCAGATAGGTCATCAGCGGGGTCAGGCAGAGCGTCATCAGGAGCACCCGGGCCGCCAGCGGCACCGCGTCGAGGAAGCGGCTCGTCAGCAGGGTGGCGGTCAGACTCAGCGGGAAGAACGCCAACCAGATGGTCACCGCCTGCTTCCAGCGGGGCGGCGACGCGGGCGCGACCGGCTCCACCGGGTCCACCGAGTGCTCCAGCGGCCTGTCGAACCAGCCCTCGATCCCGGTACGCCGCTCCACCCGGGTGTGCTCGACGATGCCCTGCGCCGAGCTGAGCCACCAGTGCCGCTGCGGCGACTCCTCCCACCGGCGCAGCGTCTCGGCGTCGGCGAAGCGGTAGAGCATGTGCCACTCCGGCGAACCGGGGCCGCTCTGCACCCAGCCGGCGCCCAGGAACCCGGGGAACGCCTCGGCCAGCGCGGTGCCGGCCCGCATCCAGGCCACCATCTCGCTGGCCCGGTCGGGGTCGACGCGGCGGGCGATGGAGACGGTCACCGGCACGGTGAGGGTCATTGACATGCGCTCATCCTCCGGCCGGCGGGGCCGCGGCGCGAACGGATGTGCCGGAGCACACCGGCGCGGCCGGGTCCGCCCGCGCGCCGTACCGGTTAAGCCGGCCGATCGGGGGTAGATCGGTGGGTATGACGAGATCGCAGCCTCGGCGCGCCCGTGGCACGGTCGGCCACGCGAACAGCGCGCTGAACCTCCGGCTCACCCTCGCCAGCTTCGGTCTGGTGATCATGGTGGTCTTCGCGGTGCTGGCGTTCTGGGCCGGTATCGCCTGGCTCGGCGTACTCTGCGCGATCTTCGCCGTGGTCGCCGTGGTCGACCTGGTCGTGATCCAGCGCCGCCGCGCCGCCCGCCGCCGCGAGGAGCCGGGCGTACGACACTCGCTGTTCGAGTGACAGGAGGACGAGATGCCCCACATCGCCACCACCAACCCCGCCACCGGCCAGGTGCTCAAGACCTATGAGGCGATGTCCACCGAGCAGCTCGACGGTGCCATCGAGCGCACCGACCTCGCGTTCCAGCAGTTGCGGGAGACGACAGTCGACCAGCGCGCCCGGTGGATGAACGCCGCCGCCGACCTGCTCGACGCCGAGCGCGACGAGATCGCCCGGATCATGACCACCGAGATGGGCAAGACGTACGCCGCGGCGCAGGCCGAGGTGACGAAGTGCGCCACTGCCGCCCGCTTCTACGCCGACAAGGCCCCCGCGTTCCTCGCCGACGAGCCGGCCGACGCCGACGCGGTGAAGGCGATCCGGGCGTTCATCCGTTACCAGCCGATCGGCGTGGTGCTCGCTGTGATGCCGTGGAACTTCCCGCTCTGGCAGGTGATGCGCTTCGCCGCGCCAGCGCTGATGGCCGGCAACACCGGGCTGCTCAAGCACGCTTCGAACGTGCCGCAGACCGCGCTGCTGCTGGAGGACGTGTTCCGCCGCGCCGGCTTCCCCGAGGGGGCGTTCACCACAGTGCTGGTCGGCTCGGACGCCGTCGACCGCATCCTCAGCGACCCCCGGGTACGCGCCGCGACGCTCACCGGCAGCGAACCCGCCGGCCGGTCCATCGCCCAGATCGCCGGACGGGAGCTGAAGAAGACGGTCCTCGAACTCGGCGGCAGCGACCCCTTCGTGGTGATGCCCTCGGCCGACGTGGACCGGGCCGCCGAGGTCGCCACCACCGCCCGCTGCCAGAACAACGGCCAGTCCTGCATCGCCGCGAAGCGGTTCATCGTGCACACCGACGTCTTCGACGCGTTCGCCGAGAAGTTCGCCGCGAACATGGCCGCACTCCGGGTCGGCGACCCGATGGACCCGGACACCGACGTCGGGCCGCTGGCCAGCGAGCGGGGCCGCGACGAGGTGCACGCCCAGGTCCGCGACGCGGTGGACAACGGCGCGACGGTGCTCTGCGGGGGCGAGCGGCCGACCGGTGACGGCTGGTTCTACCCGCCGACGGTGGTCACCGACCTCACCCCGCAGATGCGGATGTGGTCGGAGGAGGTCTTCGGCCCGGTCGCCGGCCTGTTCCGGGTGTCGTCGTACGAGGAGGCCATCGCTGTCGCCAACGGCACCAGCTTCGGGCTCGGCTCGAACGCCTGGACCCGCGACCCGGCCGAGCAGGAGCGCTTCGCCACCGACCTGGACGCCGGCAACGTCTTCATCAACGGGATGACCACCTCCTACCCCGAGTTGCCGTTCGGTGGCGTGAAGAACTCCGGGTACGGGCGGGAGTTGTCGGCGCTGGGCATGCGGGAGTTCTGCAACACCAAGACGGTCTGGGTGGGCGAGGGCGCCGCATCGGCCGGCGCCGGCGCGCACGCCGAATAGTTCGCGGTGCGGCACGCGTCAGCCGGCGCCGTCGTGGGTAGGAAGTGTGCCCATGACGTCGTTCGGGTTTCACGCCTCCCATGAGCAGATCGGTCCGCGCGCCCTGTTGGAGGCGGTGATGCACGCCGAGCGGGCCGGCTTCGACGCCGCCATGTGCTCCGACCACTTCTCCCCGTGGAGCGCCCGGCAGGGCGAGTCCGGCTTCGCCTGGTCCTGGCTCGGCTCGGCGTTGCAGGCCACCGGTATGCCGTTCGGCGTCGTCAACGCACCCGGTCAGCGCTACCACCCGGCGATCATCGCGCAGGCGATCGGCACCCTCGGCGCGATGTACCCGGGCCGGTTCTGGGCCGCGCTGGGCACCGGCGAGGCCAGCAACGAGCACATCACCGGCGACCCGTGGCCACGCAAGGACGTGCGTTCCGCCCGCCTGCGCGAGTGCGTCGACGTGATCCGCGCCCTGCTGGCCGGCGAGGAGGTCAGCCACGACGGGCTGGTCCGGGTGGATCGCGCCCGCCTGTGGACCCGCCCCGAGCAGCCGCCCGCACTTGTCGGCGCCGCCGTCAGCGTGGCCACCGCCCGCTGGTGCGCCGAATGGGCGGACGGGCTGATCACCGTGAACGCCCCGGTGGCGCACCTCCGCGAGATGATCGACGCGTACCGGGACGCGGGCGGGCGTGGACCACTGCACCTGCAGGTGCACGTCTCCTGGGCGCCGGAACAGGCACAGGCCGAGGCGATCGCGTACGACCAGTGGCGCAGCAACGTCTTCCCCCCGCCGGTCTGCTGGGACCTGGAGACCGCCGAGCACTTCGACGTGGTCTCCGCCGACGTGCCGGCGCAGCGCGTCGCCGAGGTGGTGAACGTCTCCTCCGACCTGGGCCGGCACGTCGGCTGGCTGGAGGAGTACCTGGAACTCGGCTTCGACCAGATCGCCCTGCACCACGTCGGGCAGGAGCAGCGCGGATTCATCGACGCGTTCGGCGCGGAGGTGCTGCCGAAGCTGCGCCCGGGCGGCTGAGCAGAGCGGTGTTCACGTACCCCTAGGCTCGTACCCCATGGAAAGCCTGTTCCCGGTCGTCGTCTTCCTGGCGATCGCCACCCTGGGCGCCGCGTGGGCCCGCCGGCTCGGCCTGCTCGCGCCGATCGTGCTGGTCGTCCTCGGCCTGGCGCTCTCATTCGTGCCGGGCTTCCCGCAGGTGCACCTGGAGCCGGAGCTGGTGCTGATCGGCATCCTGCCGCCGCTGCTCTACGTGGCCGCGCTGGAGACCTCGGTGCCGGCGTTCAAGAACAACATCCGGCCGATCCTGCTGCTCGCTGTCGGCCTGGTGTTGTTCACCGCGTTCGTGGTCGGGTTGGTGCTGCACCTGCTGTTGCCCCAGGTGCCGTTCGCGATCTGCCTGGCCCTCGGCGCGGTGGTCGCCCCACCGGACGCGGTGGCCGCCACGGCCGTCGCCCGCCGGGTCGGGCTGCCCCGCCGGGTCGTCACCATCCTGGAGGGCGAGAGCCTGGTCAACGACGCCACCGCCCTGGTGCTGCTGCGGGTCGCGACGATGGCCACCGTCGGCTCGGCCGTCGGCACGACCGAGGTCGCCGTCGAGGTGCTGCGGGCCACCGGCGGCGGCATCCTGATCGGGGCGCTCGGGGCGCTGGTGTTCGGCTTCCTGCACCGGCGGATCACCGACCCGCTGCTGGACAACGCGCTGTCGCTGATCATCCCGTTCGCGGTGGTGTTCACCGCCGAACACCTGCACGCCTCCGGCGTGGTCGCGGTGGTCGTCACCGGTCTGGTGCTCGGCCACAAGCTGCCGCAACTGCTGTCGGCGGCGTCCCGGTTGCAGATCGGCGCGTTCTGGCGACTTGTTCGTTTCCTGCTGGAGGGCCTGGTCTTCCTGCTGGTCGGGCTCCAACTGCGGGAGGTGCTACGCGAACTCGACGAGCCGATCGGCTCGCTCACCCTGATCACCCTCGCGGTGCTCGCCACCGTCTTCCTGACCCGGTTCGTCTGGCTCTTCCCGGCCACCTACCTGGCCCGGTTGGTCCCCCGGGTCCGCCGCCGTGACGCCCGTCCGTCGCCGAAGGTCCCGATCATCATCGGCTGGGCCGGCATGCGCGGCGTGGTCACCCTGGCCGCCGCGCTCGCGCTGCCGCTGACCCTGGCCGGCGACGAGCCGTACCCCAGAGCGTTGTTCATCTGGCTGGCCTTCGCCGTGATTGTTTTCACCCTGGTCGGCCAGGGTGCCACCCTGCCACTCGTCGCACGCCGGTTGAAGCTGCCGCCGGACGACGCGGTGCAGGACGCGCTCTCCGCGGCCGGGGTGCAGCAGCAGGCCAGCAGGGCCGCGCAGGACCGCCTGGACGAGTTGGCCGACACCGCCCCGGACCCGGTGGTGGCCCGGCTGCGCCGAGCGGTGGAGGACCGCACCAACATGGCGTGGGAACGACTCGGCGGCGACGAGCGGGAGACCCCGTCGCAGGCGTACGGTCGGCTGCGACAGGAGATGATCGACGCCGAGCGGGAGGTGTTCCGGGCTGCCCGGGACTCCGGT
>NZ_JAGPXZ010000252.1:0-7566 GCF_018070305.1 Micromonospora sp. M51
ACAGTGGAGCCCTGGCACCTGCTCCTGTCACTCCTGGACACCGACGGTTCGACAGCCACCGGTCTGCTGCGCGCCGTCGGGGCCGACCCGACCGAGCTGCGCCAGACCGCCCAGCGCGCTGTCGACAACCTGCCGGCCGCCCGCGGCTCCAGCATCGCCGAGCCGACGTTGGCTCGGGAGTTCGTCAACGCCATCGGCGCCGCCGAGCAGATCGCCCGGCCGCTGGGCGACGAGTACACCTCCACCGAGCACCTGCTCGCCGGCCTGGCCCGGGTGGGCGGGGCGGTGTCCGGCGCGCTGAAGACCGTCGGCGCCACCGAGGAGGCTCTGGTCGCCGCCTTCCCGACCGTTCGCGGTGGGGACCGTCGGGTCACCACAGCCGACCCCGAGCAGACCTACCAGGCCCTGACCAAGTACGGCGTCGACCTCACCGCCAGCGCCCGGGACGGCAAGATCGACCCGGTCATCGGGCGGGACTCCGAGATCCGTCGGGTCATCCAGGTGCTCTCCCGGCGTACCAAGAACAACCCGGTGCTGATCGGCGAGCCCGGCGTCGGCAAGACCGCGATCGTCGAGGGTCTGGCCCAGCGGATCGTCACCGGCGACGTGCCCGAGTCGCTGCGCGACAAGAAGCTGATCTCGCTGGATCTCGGCGCGATGGTCGCCGGCGCGCAGTACCGCGGGCAGTTCGAGGAGCGGCTGAAGTCCGTCCTGGAGGAGATCAAGAACTCCAACGGGCAGGTCATCACGTTCCTCGACGAGCTGCACACAGTCGTCGGCGCCGGCAAGGGCGAGGGCTCGATGGACGCCGGCAACATGCTCAAGCCGATGCTGGCCCGTGGTGAGCTGCGGATGGTCGGCGCCACCACGCTTGACGAGTACCGCGAGCACATCGAGAAGGACCCGGCGCTGGAGCGCCGCTTCCAGCCGGTGCTGGTCGGCGAGCCGACCATCGAGGACACCATCGGCATCCTGCGCGGGCTCAAGGAGCGCTACGAGGTGCACCACGGCGTACGGATCACCGACGCCGCGCTGGTCGCCGCCGCGACCCTGTCCGACCGCTACATCACCGACCGGTTCCTGCCCGACAAGGCGATCGACCTGGTCGACGAGTCCGCGTCCCGGCTCCGGATGGAGATCGACTCCCGGCCGGTCGAGGTGGACGAGATCGAGCGGGCGGTCCGCCGGTTGGAGATCGAGGAGATGGCCCTGGCCAAGGAGCCGGACGCCGCCTCCGCCGAGCGACTGGAGCGACTGCGCAAGGAGCTGGCCGACAAGCGCGAGCAGCTCACCGTGCTCTCCGAGCGCTGGCAGACGGAGAAGAGCCACATCACCAAGCTCTCCACCGCCAAGGAGGAGTTGGAGCGCCTCGGTGGTGAGGCCGAGCGTGCCGAGCGGGACGGCGAGTTGGAACGTGCGGCCGAGCTGCGCTACGGCCGGATCCCCGCCCTGAAGGTCGAGCTGAAGCAGGCCGAGGAGGAGCTGGCCCAGCTCCAGGCCGACGGCGCGATGCTCAAGGAGGAGGTCGGCGCGGACGACATCGCCGCTGTGGTCGCCTCCTGGACCGGCATCCCCGCCGGCCGCCTGCTGGAGGGTGAGACGGCCAAGCTGCTGCGGATGGAGGATTCGCTGGGCGGCCGGGTGGTCGGCCAGGGCGAAGCGGTCGGCGCGGTCTCCGACGCGGTACGCCGCGCCCGCGCCGGCATCGCTGACCCCGATCGCCCGACCGGCAGCTTCCTCTTCCTCGGCCCCACCGGCGTCGGCAAGACGGAGCTGGCCAAGGCCCTCGCCGAGTTCCTCTTCGACGACGAGCGGGCGATGGTCCGCATCGACATGAGCGAGTACGGCGAGAAGCACTCGGTCGCGCGCCTGGTGGGTGCGCCGCCCGGCTACGTCGGCTACAACGAGGGTGGTCAGCTCACCGAGGCGGTACGCCGACGGCCGTACTCGGTGGTGCTGCTGGACGAGGTGGAGAAGGCCCACCCGGACGTCTTCGACGTGCTGCTCCAGGTGCTCGACGACGGGCGGCTCACCGACGGCCAGGGCCGCACTGTCGACTTCCGCAACGCGATCCTGATCCTCACGTCCAACCTCGGATCGTCGGTGATCAGCGATCTGACGCTCGCCGACGAGCAGCGCCGGGAGGGTGTGCTGGCCGTGGTCCGGTCGCACTTCAAGCCGGAGTTCCTCAACCGGCTGGACGACATCGTGGTCTTCGCCTCGCTGCGCGGAGACGACCTGCGCTCCATCGTCGACATCCAGTTGGACCGGATGCGGCGGCGGTTGGCCGACCGCAGGTTGGGCCTGGAGGTCACCGATGCGGCCCGGGACTGGCTCGCCGAGCACGGCTACGACCCGATCTACGGCGCCCGTCCGCTGCGCCGCCTGGTGCAGAGCGCGATCGGCGACCAGCTGGCGAAGGCGCTCCTGTCCGGCCAGATCCGCGACGGCGAAACGGTAAAGGTCGACCGCACCCCGGAAACCGGAACCCTCTCCATAACCCCCGCCTAATCCCCACCCCTCAACGCGGTGATCAAGAGGTTTGCGTCAGGTTCGCGTCTTCGCATGACGCAAACCTCTTGATCAACAGGGTGGGGCGGGGGTGGACGGGGAAAGGGGTGGGGCATGTTTGGGATTGGTAGGAAGTGGGAGCGGGACCTTGGTGCGGCCGCCGACGAGTTGGCGGCGGCTGACACGCTCGCCTTCGGGGGAGTTGGCCTCGCCGGCACGTTGTTGCCGGTGACGGAGGCGTACGAGCGGGTGTCGGCGGCCCTCGACGACCACCCCGAGGAGGTCCGCCGCCAACTCGACCGGGTGCTTGCCGACGGCACACCCGCTGGCCGGGCGTACGCGGCCACGCTGTTGGAGCGTGTCGACCCGGCGGCGGCCCGAGCGGCGTGGACGTCGCTGCGGGACGACCCGAGCGAGTTCACCACCTTCGTCGGCTGCGTCATGGACCGCGAAACCCTGGGCACCTACGCCAGCCGGCGGCTCGCCGCCGCCTGAGCCATGCGCAGCAGGCGGCGCCACCGGTGCCGTCGGTAGCTGAGCTGTCGGTCACGGTACGGGTCCCGCTGGTGCCGAAGGTTGTTACCGTCTGCGCCGACGAACCTGGGGAGGTAGTCGGGTGAACGCGCTGGTGACGTACCTGGCGGCGGCGCTTGCCGTGCTCGTGGTGACCGTGCTCCTGTTCGTCGCGCGGGCCCGCCGGACAACCGGGCCCGGCGGCCTGCCGCCGTCCGTCCGGTCAGCGGGCGGCCCGGCGCAGTCGCCGCGCGCTGACCCCCGGCGACCGCGTGCGGATCCGCGAGCGGGAGTACGCGGTGAGCGCCACCATCCGCCTGGTCGAGGGTGACTGGAGCTGGGTGCAGCACCTGCTCGACGACGGATCCGGCACCCGCCACCGGCTCTCCGTGGAGGACGGCCCCGAACTCGAGCTGGTGTTCTGGACCGCCGAACCGAGTGCCACCGTCACGCCGGGCGCCCCGACCATCGAACTCGGCGGGCGGCGCTTCACCTGGACCGAGACCGGGCAGGCGCGATACACCGCCACGGGCGAGACCGAGCTGCCGTCGACCGGCACCATGCGCTACCACGACTACCAGTCCGGTGGCGCCGCGCGGCTCTCCTTCGAGGCGTACGGCGAAGAGGGCTGGCGGGTTTCCCGCGGTGACCTGCTCGGGCCCGCCGACCTGACGATCCACCCCACACCCGAGCTCCGCTGAGCTGGACCGGTGGGCGCGCCGGGCTCGTCGCGACATGCCGAACTGGCCGGTTGTCGATACGGTGTGGGCGCGATCTTAGGGAAGGAGAATCGTGGTCGATTCCCAGCGCACACCGGCCCGTCAGCGGCCATCCATTGTGTCGATTTCCAGCTACCTGCTCTTCCTGTTCCTGGCACTCCAGGTGATCAGCCTGATCATCACGCTCAGCACCTTCGGCAAGACGCGGGACGCGATTCGTGACGCGTATGCGGACAGCACCGCCGAGGGCGCCGACCAGGTGGCCGACGTCTTCGCCGTGATCGGCATCGGCGGCAGCGTCGTGCTGCTGCTGCTCGCGGTCGTGTTGGGCGTGCTGGCCCTCTTCAACAACCAGGGCCGCAACGGCGCCCGGATCACCACCTGGATCGTCGGCGGCATCATGGTCTGCTGCGTCGGCGGTGGCCTGCTCAGCAACGCGGCCGGCGGTCTCAACGCCGGTGGCGGGACCGGCGGCGACGGGCCCAGCCCCGAGGAGCTCCAGCGCCGCCTGGAGGAGGCCCTGCCCTCCTGGGCCACCCCGGTCAGCCTCCTGCTCAGCGTGCTCAGCCTGATCGCGCTGCTCACCGCGCTGATCCTGCTGGCGCTACCGAAGGCGAACGAGTTCTTCCGCAAGCCCACCGCGGCCTGGGAGCCGCCGACCCCGGGTGCCAGCTACCCGGGCTACCCGCAGGCGCCGGGTCAGCCCGGCTACCCGCAGGCCTCCGGCGAGCCGGGCTATCCGTCGAGTGGGGAGCCGAGCTACCCGCCGCCGGCAGCGGACCGGCCGGACGCGACGCCCCCCACGGACCGGCCGGACGACACGCCGCCCACGGACCGGCCCGGGTCAACCCCGCCGTCGACGAGCTGACGGCTCGATAAGCACGACGCCGACGATCCCTCCGAGTAGGTTGCAACCCGACGCCTACCGGAGGGATTCGTCGTGTCGTACCCGGATTCGCCACCGGCCCGCCGGCCCGCCGCCGTCCTGTCGGCCGCGTCCGTGCTGTTGGTGATGGCGGTCGCCGCGCTCGCGTACGCCGTGGTCGATCTGGTGGTGCTGGGCGCGACGGTCGACGCGTTCCGTCCCGCCGCCGGCAACACGTCGGCGAGCCCGGAGCAGATCGACGACGTGGTGACCCTGCTCCGCGCCTCCATGGTGCTGTCGGCGGTGGTGGCGGTGCTCTCCGCGCCGCTGCTCGCCGGCCTGGCCCTCGGGCTGCTGGCCGGTCGCAACGGTGTACGGGTGGCGACGTGGGTGGTCAGCGGGCTCGGCCTGCTCGCCGGCTGTTGCAGCGTGGCGGTGGTCGTCGGCGAACGGGCCGCGCCACTGCGACTGGGCTCGGGCGAGCAGGCTCTCGCCGAGTTGCTGGGCCTGATCGGCGACGCGTACCCGTCCTGGTGGATTCCGCTCAACGCCGGGCTTTCCGTCGCACAGGGGCTCGGTTACCTTGTAGTAGCCACGCTGCTGGCGCTGCCCGCAACGAACAGCTGGTTCGGCCGCCACCGCTCGGCCACGCCAACCGCACCGCCCACGTTCACGCCCGCCCCGCACCAGCCCGCGCCCCCGTTCCCGCCCAGGTGAGGACCGCCACGTGACGCTCGACCCCACCACCGCCGAGCGGCGAGCCCTGATCACCGGGGCCACCGCCGGCATCGGCGCGGCGTTCACCCGGCGACTGGCCGCCGACGGCTGGCACCTGGTGCTGGTTGCCCGAGACGAGGCGCGGTTGAGTGAGCTGGCCACCGAGTTGGGTTCCGCGTACGGCCGCGAGGTGGAGACGATCCCGGCCGATCTGTCCACCGACGACGGATGTGCGACGGTGGAGCGGCGGCTCGCCGAGGGCAGCCCGGTGCACCTGCTGGTCAACAATGCGGGCATCAGCCTGAACAAACCGTTCCTGCGTTCCACGGCCGAGGACGAGGCACGACTGTTGCGCCTCAACGTGCACGCGGTCATGCGGTTGACCCTCGCGGCGGTTCGACCGATGACCGAACGGCGAAATGGGGCAGTGATAAATGTCTCTTCGGTCGCCGGTTTCGGTACGGCCATGCCCGGCTCGACCTACTCGGCCAGCAAGGCGTGGGTGACCAACTTCAGCGAGTCCGTCGGCCAGTCGACGCGGCCGTTCGGCGTTCAGGTGATGGCTCTCTGCCCCGGCTACACCCGCACGGAATTCCACCAGCGGGCCGGCATCAACATGTCCAAGACGCCGGAGTGGCTGTGGCTGCGAGCCGAGGATGTGGTCGACGAAGCCTTGCGTGACCTGCGCAAAGGCAAGATGGTCAGCATCCCGGCGTGGAAGTACAAGGTGGTCGTCGCCGGTATGCGACACGCGCCGCGCCGACTGCTCCAGGCGGTCGCCCGGGACACCCGCGGCCGGATCGGTCGCGACGAGCGCTGAGCTTCGACAGGCCCGTCGGCCCCGAGCCGGCGGCGGGACGGCGTTGGCGCGCCGCTGTCAGACCAGTCGCTGAGCGTAGTCGAACATCGCCAGTCATCGGTTCCCCCCGGGGCTGATCAGGGTGGACCCCGCACACGGCGTTCAGAGTTGCGCAGTAACCTCTATCGCCATGGGGGACCACGACGACCTGCGTAAATTCATTACCGACCTGGCTGTGGTCCATGGCCGGGTCGTGCTCTCGTCGGGGCGCGAGGCAGACTGGTACGTGGATCTGCGGCGCGTCACGCTCCATCACCGGGCCGCTCCTCTGGTCGGCCGGGTGTTGCTGAACCTCACCGCCGACTGGGAGTTCGACGCGGTCGGGGGCCTCACCCTTGGTGCGGACCCGGTCGCCCTCTCGATGCTGCACGCCGCCGCTCCGACCGGCCGGGCCCTGGACGCCTTTGTGGTGCGCAAGGCGGGCAAGGCCCACGGTCTTCAGCGGCGGATCGAGGGGCCCGAGGTGGCCGGCCGCCGCGTGTTGGCGGTGGAGGACACCTCCACGACGGGCGGAAGTGTTTTGACCGCTGTCGAGGCGCTTCGCGAGGCCGGGGCGGAAGTCGTGGGTGTGGTGGTTATTGTTGATCGAGGCGCCGGCGACGCGGTGCGAGCCGCCGGATTGCCGTACCGGGCGGCCTATACGTTGGCTGACCTCGGCCTTGTGGCGTAAAAGTCTGCCGATTCGGATCTGCTGATATGCAGGCGGATCGATGCTGCTGGTGGAAGGATGGAATACGTGGGAACTGCGTTGGCCGAAATGACTATGCCTCAGATCTCGCCGCTAAACGGCGAGCCGATCGAACGTGCCGATGCCGAGCGTCTGGCCGGGGTCCTCAAGGCCCTTGCTGACCCTGCTCGGTTGCGGCTGCTCAGCCTGATCCAGTCGGCCCCCGAGGGCGAGGCGTGCGTCTGTGACCTGACCGCACCGCTCGGCCTCTCTCAGCC
This sequence comes from Micromonospora sp. M51, assembly GCF_018070305.1. Classification (NCBI taxonomy): domain Bacteria; kingdom Bacillati; phylum Actinomycetota; class Actinomycetes; order Micromonosporales; family Micromonosporaceae; genus Micromonospora; species Micromonospora sp. M51. Next base: position 7,130 of record NZ_JAGPXZ010000252.1, read on the forward strand.
GACGGTCAGTCATCACCTGCGTATCCTCACCGAGGCCGGCTTGTTGCAGCGGGAGAAGCGCGGTGTCTGGGCGTACTACAGCCTGGTCCCGAGTGCGATCGCGACGATCGCCGACCTGCTGACCCCGCCGCGTAAGCGAGCCACCAAGAAGGCTCGCTGACGTAGGCATCACACGCCGCCCCGAGCCGGGGCGGCGTCCGGTGGCGAGCCAGGGGTGGCGCCACCGGTGGTTGACACCTGCTCGTCCCCGGTCGCACCGCCGGAGGCCGGGTTCGACACGCTGACGGCCGACCCCCTCGCCAGGGGGCCGGCCGTCGTCGTACCCCTCAACGGTCCTGACCGTGCTCCGGGCGCTGCTGGCCGTGCGGGTGCCGGTCGTGGTCGAACGCCTCGCGGGCCGCCTCCACCGCTCCGGCGGCACTGGCCGCCGCGACCAT
>NZ_JAGPXZ010000253.1:0-7553 GCF_018070305.1 Micromonospora sp. M51
GAGTGACACGCCAGGGCGGCTCCCCGGCACTATCGCATTCATAACTGTAAGTGCGCGGGCGATTGCCGACAGCTACGTCCGGGTGGTCCAATCCTCCAGAAAGCCGCCACCCCGCCCGCCCGCGGGGGACGGCGTCGGCCGCGCCGCCCGGGAGGTACGTCCATGAGCGAGACCGCCACCGCAGAGGCCCACCGGTTCAGGCCAGAGCAGTCCCGCCCGGGACGTACCGAATCGGTGCTGCCGGAACTGCGGGAGATGTGGTGGGAGACGGGGGTGCGGGCGCGCGCCGAGGCCGGCGTCTTCGCCGTCTTCGCGGAGTTGCCCAGGTTGGTGTGGACCGCACTCGGCATCAGTTGGCGCGCGGACCGGCTCCGTACCGGTGTGGTGGCTGTGGCCACCGTCGGCGCGGGGGTGATGGCGGCCTTCGGGCTGCTGGCCACGCAGCGGGTGCTGGTGGAGTTGTTCGCCGGCGGGCCGACACCGGACAAGGTGCGGGCGGCACTGCCCGCGCTGGTCGTGCTGGCCGTGACGGTCGCGCTCCGCGCCGGGATGGGCATCGCCACCGGGTACGCGCAGAACGGGCTGACGCCCCGGGTGAGCCGGGAGGTGGAGCGAGGCCTGTTCGAGGTGTCCACAGCGGTCCGGTTGGAGGCGTTCGACGCGGACGCGTTCGCCGACGACATGGAACGCGCCTCGCGGGGCACCGAGTCGACGATCGGGCTGGTGCAGGCGTCGATGAACCTGCTCGCCGGGCTGGCCGGCCTGCTCGCCGTGGCGGCTGCCGTCATCATCATCCATCCGCTGCTGCTGCTGGCGCTGCTGGTCGCCACGGTGCCCACGGCATGGGCGTCGTTGCGGGCCGGGCATCTGCGCTACCAGACGTACACCGCCGGATCGGTGCGCCGACGTCGACTGTGGCTGCTGCACAAGTTGATGGCCGAACGTGCCTCGGCACCGGAGTTGCGCTCGTACGGTCTGCGCCGGTTCCTGCTCGACCAGTACGACCGGGTGATGCGGGTGGAGACCGACATCCAGCTCGCCCTGGCCCGGCGCGTCACCACGACCACCACTGTCGGAGCGATCATCGGTGGCCTCGCCACCGGCACCGTCTACGCCCTGCTCGGGTTGCTGCTCCTGGACGGGCAGATCCCGCTCGCCGCGGCGGCGACCTGCGTCATCGCGGTGCAGTCCGCGCAACGGTCCCTGGCCATCGCGACCTTCCAGGTCGACCACGTCTACACCGAGGGGCAGCACTTCGGCGACTACACCGGCTTCATGACCCGCGCTGACGCCTACCTGCCGGGCAACGCCGACGACGAAGCCGGGGCCGCGCCGGACCGGTTGCGGGAGTTGACGGTCAACGGGGTGAGCCTGCGCTATCCCGACCGGGACACCCCGGCCGTCGACGGCGTCACGTTGACGATCACCGCCGGGCAGACGGTCGCGTTCGTCGGGGAGAACGGCTCGGGCAAGACCACCCTCGCCGCGATGGTCGCCGGCCTGCGCGTGCCCACCGCTGGCGGTATCGAGTGGAACGGCCGCCCGTTGTCGGAGCTCGACGTCGACGGGCTGCGGGCCCGGATCGCGGTCGTGACGCAGGAATACCACAAGTGGCCGTTCACCGCGGCCACGAACATCGCCATCGGCGACGTCGACAGCGAGGCCCGGCAGGATCGCATCGAGGCCGCCGCCGGCCGCGCGGTCGCCCACGACATGATCAACGAACTTCCGCACGGGTACGAGACACTGCTCGACCGGACCTTCGCGCGCGGTCAGGACCTCTCCGGTGGGCAGTGGCAACGCATCACCGCGGCCCGCGGCTTCCTGCGCGACGCCGAACTGCTGATCATGGATGAGCCGTCCTCCGCGCTCGACCCCCGCGCCGAGGATGCCCTGTTCCAGGCCATTCGGGACCGCAGAGGTCGCGCCACGACGATCCTCATCACGCACCGGCTCGCCAACGTCCGGCACGCCGACCGGATCTTCGTCCTGCACCACGGCCGACTGGTCGAGGCCGGCTCACACGCCGACCTCGTCGCCACCGGCGGCCGGTACGCCGAACTGTTCGCCCTCCAGGCCGCCGGCTACGACGCGAACCTGAGGGACGGCCACCGGCCCGCACCGAGCTCCCACTGACAACCGTCGCCACCACCGGCGTCCTCGCTGTCGGACCTTCTCCCGTTCCCCGCCGAGCGGCTAGGCTTCCGCCCATGTCAGGGTGGCGCGGCCGTTCGGCGAACACGGCCCTGGTGCTCGTCGTCGGCCTGATCGCCCTCGTGGGCCTGGTGGTGCAGTCGCGCGGCCTCGACACCACCGCCGAATGGGCGGCCCTGCCTGTGGTGCTGCTCTCGTCCGGCGCGCTGTACGTCCGCCGGCGTCACCCGGTGCCGGGGGGCGTCGTGGCGCTGGCCGCCGTCGGCGCGTACGGGGCGCTGCTGCACCGGCACCACGGCGTACGGGTCGGTGACCGAGTGCACCGCCGTCGCCGTGCTGCCCAGCGGGCCGGCGAGCAGCTCGCGCAGCATGGCCCGGGAGGTGTGCACGTCCAGTCGACGCGCCGGGTCCTTCTCCAGCAGACCCATCAGCACGCGGGTCAGCGGGCCGCTGCGCTGCGGCGGGGCGGGTGGGTCCTCCACCACGGCGTGCATGGTCTCGATCGGGTCGCCCTTGTCGAACGGGGGCCGCCCCTCGACAGCGGTGTAGAGCGTCACACCCAGCGAGAAGAGGTCGCTGGGCGGGCCGAACTCCTGGCCCATGGCCCGCTCGGGCGAGATGAAGTGCGGCGAGCCGAGCACCATGCCGGGGGTGGTGAGCTGCACGTCCGTGGGCATCCGGGCGACCCCGAAGTCGGTCAGCACGCACCGCCCGTCGGCGCAGATCAGCACGTTGGCCGGTTTGACGTCGCGGTGCAGTACGCCGATCGCGTGGGCGACCTCCAACGCGCCGAGCAGCGCGATGCCGATCTTCGCGACGGCGCGGGGCGCGACCGGCCCGTCCTCGATCACCATGTCGGCCAGGCTGCGGGCGTCCAGCAGCTCCATCACGATCCACGGCCGGCCGGCCTCGGTGACCACGTCGTACACCTGCACGACGGCGGGGTGCTGGATGGCGGCGGCGGCGCGGGCCTCGCGCAGGGTGCGTTCGTACATCGCGTCGCGGTCGCTGGGGGCCAGCCCCGGGGGCAGGACGACCTCCTTCACCGCCACGTCACGGCGCAGCAGGGTGTCTGTGGCACGCCACACCGTGCCCATGCCGCCGTTGCCCACCGAGGACCGCAGCGAGTACCGGTCACCAATGGTGGTGCCGGGCGCCGCTCGTCCGTTGGCGGGACTAACTGGTCCGCCGCTCCACGTCGGGATCTGAGTCACAGAAAAGCCACCGGGGGAAATCGAGGGGGGCTGGGACACAACCCCCCTATCTTGCTGGTTCCGACGCCCGATGCGAAAGCCGACGCGACGGACGTTTATCGAAGTCAACAGAACGTGCCCTGTCGTTCACCTGGTGTCGACCGGTCGGGACGCACTGTGCGGTATCCCTCACCCGACGACGTGGCCAGGCGTCCTACCATCCGGGGATGAACCAACGGCGGTCAAGTGAGTCCGGTTTCCCGATCAACGGCGTCTACACGGAGGCCGACCTTCCGGAGGACCTGGACTCCCGGCTCGGCAGCCCCGGCGAGTTTCCGTACACCCGGGGCGTCTACCCCACCATGTACACCTCCCGCCCGTGGACCATGCGCCAGTACGCCGGCTTCGGCACCGCCACCGAGTCCAACGCGCGGTACCACCAGCTGTTGCGGGCCGGCACCATGGGACTCTCGGTCGCGTTCGACCTACCGACCCAGATGGGCTACGACTCCGACGACCCGATCGCGCACGGCGAGGTCGGCAAGGTGGGCGTCGCCATCGACTCCATCGAGGACATGCGGCTGCTCTTCGCCGACATCCCACTGGACAAGGTGTCCACCTCGATGACCATCAACGCGCCCGGCTCGGTGCTGCTGCTGCTCTACCAGCTCGTCGCCGAGGAGAACGGGGTGCCGGGGACGGCACTCAACGGCACCATCCAGAACGACATCCTCAAGGAGTACATCGCCCGGGGGACGTACATCTTCCCGCCGAAGCCGTCGCTGCGCCTGGTGGCCGACACCTTCGCGTACTGCCGCAAGGAGGTGCCGAAGTGGAACACCATCTCCATCTCCGGCTACCACATGGCGGAGGCCGGTGCGACGCCCGCGCAGGAGATCGCGTTCACCCTGGCCAACGGCGTGGAGTACGTGCGGGCGGCGCTGGCCGCGGGGCTCGCCGTCGACGACTTCGCGCCCCGGCTGTCGTTCTTCTTCGTGGCCCGCACCACGCTGCTGGAGGAGGTGGCGAAGTTCCGCGCCGCCCGGCGGATCTGGGCCCGACTGATGCGCGACGACTTCGGCGCCAAGGATCCGAAGTCGATGATGCTGCGGTTCCACACCCAGACCGCCGGCGTGCAGCTCACCGCGCAGCAGCCGGAGGTGAACCTGGTCCGGGTGGCGGTGCAGGGGTTGGCCGCGGTGCTCGGCGGCACCCAGTCGCTGCACACCAACAGCTTCGACGAGGCGATCGCGCTGCCCACCGAGAAGGCGGCCCGGCTCGCGCTGCGTACCCAGCAGGTGCTGGCCTACGAGACGGACCTGACCGCCACCGTCGACCCGTTCGCCGGCTCGTACGTGGTGGAGGCGATGACCGCCGAGATCGAGGCTGCCGCCGTCGAGCTGATGGAGCGGGTGGCCGACCACGGTTCGGCGGTGGACGCGATCGAGGCCGGCTTCCAGAAGCGGGAGATCGAGCAGTCCGCGTACCGGATCGCCCAGGAGATCGACTCGGCGGAGCGGGTGGTGGTCGGGCTCAACCGGTTCACCGTGGACGAGGAGGAGCCGTACGAGCCGCTGCGGGTCGACCCGGCGATCGAGGCGGCCCAGGCCGACCGGCTGGCCCGGCTGCGCGCCGAGCGGGACGCCGACGCGGTGGCGCGGGCGCTGGCCGGCCTTCGGGCCGCCGCCGAGGGTGCGGAGAACGTGCTGTACCCGATGAAGGAGGCGCTGCGGGCCCGGGCGACGGTGGGCGAGGTGTGCGGGACGCTGCGCGAGGTGTGGGGGTTGTACCGACCCTCCGACCGCTTCTGAGCGCGCTCGGTCGCGGCTCTACGGCCCGAGGGCACTGTGTGTCAGTCGGGCCGAGCGGGTATCCGGTCGGTTGAGCCGGGACGCACACCCTGTGCGCCCACGGTGGGTGGGTGCGTGTGAGCGTCCTTAACCGGCTCGTTGCGGAGTGTGGTCGGCTAATTGTCGGAGTGTCAGTTCACCACCCCGACTAATGCGACAATTTGGCAACGGGTTCCGACTGGTTCCGGGATTCGTGACCGCCGCGATTGGTTACGCGTTGTAGGAGGTGAGGGGCCGATGACGGCGTTCGACCGTGATCTACCTGCTGTCCCCCACCTCGACGAGCGCCCTCAGCAGGGCATACGTGACTCTGTGCGGTCCGATCATTACCGTAACGAGGTTGCGCAGCGTCACCGTCGGAGGTCTAGGCTGTCTGCTGTCCCCGATGATCCATCCATCTCTAGTGATCGAGAATTCGACGTGACGAGTGCGTTGACGCTGCCCACGGGTGGCCAGCTGGCGTCGTCCTGGCCGGATACGCCACCCGGATCCCAGCCGTTGCCCCGCGAGCTGGATCACCTTCTCGCGCTCCGGGTACCGGGGCTGATCGCTACGCGCCGTCACATCCACTCGCACCCTGAGCTCTCCGGCAACGAGTTCGAGACGGCCGCGCTGATCGCCCGGGAGTTGTCGCTGGCCGGGTTGAGCCCGCGCCTGCTGCCCAAGGGCAACGGCGTGATCTGCGACATCAACGGCCGGCCGGACGGCCCGGTCGTGGCGCTGCGCGCCGACATCGACGCCCTGCCGCTCGACGACCCCAAGGACGTCCCGTACCGGTCGACCGTGGAGGGCGTCTGCCACGCCTGCGGGCACGACGTGCACACCACGATCCTGCTCGGCGTCGGCATGCTGCTCGCCCAGCTCGCCGACCTCGGGGAGCTGGACGGCCGGGTCCGGCTGATCTTCCAGCCGGCCGAGGAGATCCTGCCCTGCGGTTCGCTGGAGGTCATCGAGGCCGGCGGCTTGGACGACGTGGTGCAGATCTTCGCGCTGCACTGCGACCCGAACCTGCCGGTGGGCCAGGTCGGCCTGCGGGTCGGTCCGATCACCGCGGCCGCCGACAACGTGACAGTCCGGCTCTCCGGCCCGGGCGGGCACACCGCCCGCCCGCACCTGACCGTCGACCTGGTCGACGCGCTCGGTCGGCTGATCACCGAGGTGCCCGCCCTGGTCAGCCGCCGGGTGCCGGCCAACAGCGGCCTGCTGCTGGTCTTCGGCCACGCCTCGGCCGGCACCCGCTACAACGTCATCCCGTCCGAGGCGAGCGCCTCCGGCACCCTCCGGGTGATGGACCGCGACACCTGGGAGCAGGCTCCCAAGATCGTCGCTCAGGTGGTACGGGACGTGATCGCGCCGACCGGCGCCACTGTCGACCTGGAATACCTGCGCGGCCGTCCGCCGGTGTGCAACGACTCCCGCGCCATCCAGGTGCTGACCGCCGCCACCGGCGCCGCGCTCGGCCCGGAGGGGATCGCGGAGACACCGCAGAGCATGGGCGGCGAGGACTTCTCCTGGTATCTCGAGTACGTCCCCGGCGCCCTCGCCCGGCTCGGCGTGGGTCGTTCCGGCCCCAACGTCGACCTGCACCGGGGGAGCTTCGACGTGGACGAGCGGGCCATCCCGGTCGGCGTCCGGGTCATGGTCCAGACCGCGCTGCGGGCACTGGCGGCGGCGCGCTGACTGGTGCGACCAGCGCCGGGGACCTGCGCCGCCGGCGCAGCACCACCAACAACACCGCCAGCGGTACGCCGAGCGCCACCAGCCACGGCAGCAACGCGCCCAGCACCGTCAGCAGGACGGTCATCGAGACGACGAACGCCTTCCAGCCGCCCCTGAGCCCCACCAGGAAGCCGGTCTCGTCCTTCTCCTCGGTGGCCTTCGCCGCCGGTCCGGCCAGCGCCACGGTGATCGTGGAGAGGGCGGTCAGGTCGGCCAGGCGTCGCTTCTTGGCCTCCAACGAGGCCAGGTCCGCCTCCCGGCGACCCAGCTCGTTCTCCAACGACACCAGGTCGGTGATCGAGGTGGCCCGGGCCAGCAACCGGCGGGCGCTGTCCACCCGTGCCCGCTGACTAATGATCCGGGCGTCCAGGTCGACGGTCTCCTCGGTGACGTCCTGAGTGTTGATCTCCCGGTTCTGCTGCCGACCGAGCTTCGCGATCTCCTCCACCACGCCGGTGAACTTCGCCGCCGGCACTCGCAGCACCAGCTCCGCCACCGCGTCGGCGTCGGCGCTGCGCCGCTGGTCCCCACCCACGAAACCACCGGCCCGAGTGGCCACGGCGGTGGCCTCGCGGGCGGCCGCGGCCACAGCGTCCCCCTGCACCCGCATCGTGCCGGTGTAGATGCGCGCCCGCTG
>NZ_JAGPXZ010000254.1:0-7549 GCF_018070305.1 Micromonospora sp. M51
ACCAGGTACTCCAGATAGCGGCGGCCGGGCTGTCCGCGACCGAGGCGCTGACCGGCATCTCCCGGGTGACCGCCCGCCGCTATCTGGAGTACCTGGTGACCGTCGACCGGGCCGCGCGCACCCCCCGCTACGGCACCCCCGGCCGCCCCGAGGTCGAATACCGACCCCGCTGAGCGCGGTACAGCTTGACTCTCCGACATCAACGCGAGATGCCGCCCATCGATGTCGGAGGTGGAAGAATTGGGCCGACCCGATATGCAGGAGCGAGCCGTGACGTCGAGCAATGCCCAACAGATGCCCGAATGGCCGACGACTGACCACGTGCCGGCCGAGGAGTTGGCCCGTCGTCAGGGCGTCCAGCCGGTCGCCTCCGTGGACGACCTGGCCCGTCCGGGTCTCTTCGAGTCGGACGAGGAACTGGACGAGTTCCTCACCGACCTGTACGCCTCTCGGCGGGCCGGCGCCGCATGAGCCTCGTCGTTCTGGACACCGACGTCGCGTCAGCAATCCTCCGCGGGCGACTACCTGAACGTCTCCGTGCCCGCCTGGCCGGTAAGACCCTCTGCATCACCTTCGTGGCGCTCGGCGAGCTGACCAAGTGGACGGCCCTGCGCAGCTGGGGTCCGCGCAAGCTGGCTGATCTCGCGCAGTGGCGTTCGGGAATCGTGCTGCTTCCCTTCGACGAGGCGGTGGCGGTCACCTGGGGTCACCTCCAAGCACGGGCTCAGCACCGAGGGCTCCCCCGACCGACCAACGACTCCTGGATCGCGGCTTGCTGCCTGGTCGACCGGCTGCCACTGGCGACTTTCAACGGCAAAGATTTCGCCGACTTCGCCGAGTACGACGGGCTACGCCTCTTCGACGTTTCCTAGCGCCGGCTGCGCCGAAGTGGCTGTCCGATACCGCGAAGCGGCACCTGGCTGGTAACCCGGTGGCGGGGCGGAGATCCGTTGTTAGACTCGGCGGCGTTGGGTCAGTGGTACGACCAGGGAGACCAGACATGGCGGGTGACGACGACATCTCCGGGTGAGACCGGATGTGTTCGGCCATCGGTTCGGCGCGCGTAAGGCGCAGCCGCGGTGGCCATGACGTCGTTCCACCGTTCCCGTTCGTCGTCGGGCGGCTTACGCACGCCCAGCCCACCCTCTGAGGTCACTCGCCATGTCTGATGCCTTCATCGTCTGCTCGAATCTGTCCTTCTCGTGGCCGGACGACACCCCGGTCTTCTCGGACCTGTCCTTCACGGTGCCGGGCGGTCGCACCGGCCTGGTCGCGCCCAACGGCGCCGGCAAGAGCACCCTGCTGCGGCTGATCGCCGGGGAGCTGCGGCCCAGCGGTGGCAGCGTCACCGTCGACGGCCTGCTCGGCTACCTCCCGCAGACGCTGCCCCTGGCCGGTGACCTGAGCGTGGCGCAGGTGCTGGGCGTGGCCGAGCGGGTCGCGGCGTTGCACGCCATCGAGGCCGGCGACGCGAGCGAGGAACACTTCGCCACCATCGGCGACGACTGGGACATCGAGGAGCGCACCCGCTCGGAGTTGGACCGGCTCGGCCTGGGTGAGCTGTCGCTCGACCGGCGGCTGCACACCCTCAGCGGCGGTCAGGTGGTCTCCCTCGGCCTGGCGGCGCAACTGCTGCGCCGCCCGAGCGTGCTGCTGCTCGACGAGCCGACGAACAACCTGGACCTGGACGCCCGGCACAAGCTCTACAACGTGCTCACCGGCTGGTCCGGGTGTCTGCTGCTGGTCAGCCACGACCGGGAACTGCTGGACCGGATGGACCGCATCGCCGAGCTGGACCGGGGCGAGATCCGCTGGTACGGGGGCAACTTCACCGCGTACACCGAGGCGGTGCAGGCGGCGCGGGAGGTCGCCGAGAGCAACCTGCGCAACGCCGAGCAGGAGGTCAAGCGGGAGAAGCGGGAGATGCAGCAGGCCCGGGAGCGCGCCGACCGGCGGGCCAGCAACGCCACCAAGAACCTGAAGAACGCCGGTCTGGCCCGGATCGTGGCCGGCGGTCTCAAGCGCAGCGCGCAGGAGTCGGCGGGCAGGGCGCAGGAGACGCACGCCGGCCGGCTCGGGCAGGCCAAGGCCCGACTCGACGAGGCGGGGCGGGCGGTACGCGACGAGGACCGGATCGTCGTGGACCTGCCGGACACCACCGTCCCGGCCGGACGGACCGTCTTCACCGGAACGGGGATGCGGGCCCGCTTCGACGACCGGGAGCTGTTCGGCGGCGACGGCGCGGACCTGGTGATCCGGGGGCCGGAACGGATCGCGCTCACCGGGGCGAACGGTGTCGGCAAGTCCACCCTGCTGCGCCTGGTCACCGGCGACCTGGAGCCGGCCGGCGGCGAGATCCGGCGGGCCGAGGGGCGGATCGCGTACCTGTCGCAGCGGCTGGACCTGCTGGACCTCGACCGTACGGTGGCGGAGAACTTCGCCGCGTACGCGCCGAGCCTGCCGGACGCCAGGCGGATGAACCTGCTCGCCCGGTTCCTGTTCCGGGGCGCCCGGGTCAACCTGCCCGTCGGGGTGCTCTCCGGTGGCGAGCGGCTACGCGCCACCCTCGCCTGTGTGCTCTGCGCCGAACCGGCACCGCAACTGCTGCTGCTCGACGAGCCGACGAACAACCTGGACCTGGTCAGCGTCGGTCAGTTGGAGAGCGCGCTCGCCGCGTACCAGGGGGCGTTCGTGGTGGTCAGCCACGACGAACGGTTCCTCGCGGAGATCGGCGTGCAGCGCTGGTTGCGGCTGGCCGACGGCCAACTGCGGGAGATCAGCGCCCCCGACCGGGGCTGAGCCCGACGGTGTCCCCGGCCCGGTCGGACGAACGCCCGGCCGGGCCGAGGCCCGGTCAGCTCACGTTGGCCGGGCCGAGGACGCTCTTCAGGTCACCCATCAGGGCGGTCGTCGGCGCCACCCGGAACGGCCCCAGCCGCAGGGTGGTGGTACGCCCGCCGTTCTGCAGCTTGACGTGCACCTCGGTGTCACCCGGGTGCAGCACCAGGGTTTCCTTGAGCCGCTCCACCAGCGGTGGTGTGCACCGGTGCACCGGGATGGTGAGGGTGACCGGCTTGTTGGTGGCGCTGGTGCTGACGTCCGGCATGGACATGTCCATCGCCATGATCCGTGGGGTGTCGTCGCGGCGGTCCACCCGACCCTTGACCACCACGATGGCGTCCTCGGCGATGTACTGCCCGATCACCTCGTAGGTGTTGGGGAAGAACAGCGTCTCCACCCCGCCGGCCAGGTCCTCCAGGGTGGCCGACGCCCAGGCCCGGCCCTGCTTGGTGACCCGGCGCTGCACCCCGGAGAGAATGCCGGCGAGGGTGACGACCGCCCCGTCGGGCACCGCGCCCTCCTCGGCCAGCGAGGCGATGGTGGTGTCGGCCGCCGCGTTGAGGATGTGCTCCAGGCCGAACAGCGGGTGGTCGGAGACGTACAGGCCGAGCATCTCCCGTTCGAAGGCCAGCTTGTCGCGCTTGTCCCACTCGCTGTCGCCGATGGTCGGCATCACCGTGGTGCTGCCGGTGTCGGCGTCACCGAAGCCGGCGCCGAACAGGTCGTACTGGCCGACGGCCTCCTTGCGCTTGACGTCGGCGTACGCGTCGATCGCGTCGGCGTGCACCGCGAGCAGGCCCTTGCGGGGGTGGTCCATCGAGTCGAACGCGCCCGCCTTGATCAGCGATTCGATGGTCTTCTTGTTGCAGACCACCGCGTCCACCTTGGACAGGAAGTCGTAGAAGTCGGTGTAGTCGCCCTTCTCCTCCCGGCAGCGCATGATCGAGGCGACCACGTTCGCGCCGACGTTGCGCACCGCGGCCAGACCGAAGCGGATGTCCTTGCCGACCGGCGTGAACGGCCCGGCCGAGGTGTTCACGTCCGGTGGCAGCACCTGGATGCGCATCCGGCGACACTCGGCCAGATAGAGCGCCATCTTGTCCTTGTCGTCGCCGACGCTGGTCAGCAGCCCGGCCATGTACTCGGCCGGGTAGTGCGCCTTCAGGTACGCGGTCCAGTAGGAGACCAGCCCGTACGCGGCGGAGTGCGCCTTGTTGAACGCGTACCCGGCGAACGGCACCAGGACGTCCCAGACGGCCTGGATCGCCTCGTCGGAGTAGCCGCGTTCGCGGCAGCCGTCCCGGAACGGGATGAACTCCTTGTCGAGGATCTCCTTCTTCTTCTTACCCATGGCCCGGACCCACCGCGATGCCCTGGTTCTTCGCCCACTGGATGAAGTCGGCGACCACGAGGAAGTAGGACGGGAAGCCCATCTGGTTGATGACGCCCAGCTCGTACTCCGCCTGGACGACGTGCCCCTCCGGGATGCCGTTCGGGTAGCGGCGGCCCAGGCCGGCGAAGGTCTCCTTGCGGAACCAGGACTCCTCGGTCTCACCCTCGGGCACCGGGAAGCGCGGCATCAGGTTGTGGAACTCGAACATGCCCTTCGGGTCGACCTTCTCGGCGACCAGCAGGGTGTTGCGGCAGCCCTCCTGCCACAGCTCGGACGAGTCCACGGCGCGCATCTGGTCGGCACTCTTGATGAAGTAGCCGCCGCCCTCGAACCGGAACCGGTTGGGGTCGTCGATGTTGCTGCCGGTCTGCACGCAGAGCAGCACGTCGTGGGCGGTGGCCTGGGCCTCGTGGGTGTAGTGCGAGTCGTTGGTGACCACCGGCGGGATGTCCAGCTTGCGGGCGATCTCGGTGAGCCCCTCGCGGACCCGGCTCTCGATGGAGAGGCCGTGATCCATGATCTCCAGGAAGTAGTTCTCCTTGCCGAAGATGTCCTGGTAGCTGGCGGCGACCTTGAGCGCCTCGTCGAACTGACCCAGCCGCAGCCGGGTCTGCACCGCGCCGGACGGGCAGCCGGTGGTGGCCATGATCCCCTCGGCGTGCTCGGCGATCAGCTCCATGTCCATCCGGGGCCACTTGACGTAGTGCCCCTCCATGGAGGCGCGCGAGTTGAGGGTGAAGAGGTTCTTCAGGCCCTGCGCGTTCTTCGCCCACATCGTCTTGTGGGTGATCGCGCCGTTACCGGAGATGTCGTCGCTCTTCTGCTCCGGGCGACCCCACTTGACCCGCGCCTTGTGGTAGCGCGACTCCGGCGCCACGTACGCCTCGACGCCCAGGATCGGGGTGATCCCGGCGGCCATCGCCTGGTTGTAGAAGTCGTTCGCGCCGTGCATGTTGCCGTGGTCGGTGATCGCCACAGCGGGCATGCCCAGCCGCTTGGCCTCGGCGAACAGGTCCTTCAGTCGGGCCGCTCCGTCGAGCATCGAGTACTCGGTGTGCACGTGCAGATGCGCGAACGAATCAGCCATGCGTGGCGCCCCCCGGCGGTGTGGATCTTGTTGGTCGGAGCCGACCGGGACCTACCCTACCGAGGTGATCTCGGCGGCTCCACCGTCCGCGCCGAGGGTGGCCCTCGTCTCCTGATCGTCCCCGGATGGGCCTAGGCTCTCCAGGATGGCGAGGTACTACGACGTGCACCCGGAGAACCCGCAGCCCCGGGTCATCGGCCAGGTCGCCGACCTGATCCGCGGCGGTGGGCTGGTGGCCTACCCGACCGACTCCTGCTACGCGCTCGGCATCCAGCTGGGCAACCAGGACGGACTCGACCGCATCCGGCAGATCCGGCACCTCGACGACCGGCACCACTTCACCCTGGTCTGCCACGACTTCGCGCAGCTCGGCCAGTTCGTGCAGATCAGCAACTCGGTCTTCCGGCTGGTGAAGGCGTCCACCCCGGGCAGCTACACGTTCATCCTGCCGGCCACCCGCGAGGTGCCCCGCCGGATGCTGCACCCGAAGAAGCGAACCGTCGGCGTGCGGGTGCCAAGGCACACCGTCACCCAGGCGCTGCTGGCCGAGCTGGCCGAGCCGCTGGTGTCCAGCACGCTGGTCCTGCCCGGCGACGAGGAGCCGATGACGCAGGGCTGGGAGATCAAGGAACGGCTCGACCACCAGCTCGACGCGGTGCTCGACGCCGGCGACTGCGGCATGGAGCCGACGACGGTGATCGACCTGTCCGGGCCCGAGCCGGAGATTCTGCGCCGGGGCGCCGGGGACGTGTCCCGCTTCGAGTAGGGCGCCGGTTCGCGTCGGGTGCCGGTTCGCGTCGGGTGCCGGACGGTACGGGGCCACTACGGCGGCGGCGGTCGTACGCTCCGGGGATCGGCACCGGCGAGCATTGGACACCCGGCATGCCCGACGCGGACGACATCGACGCGCTGGCCCGGTCCGCCGCGCACGGCGACCCGGCCGCGCTGAACGCCCTGCTGGTCGCGGTGCGCCCGGAGGTGCTGCGGCTGTGCGCCCGGTTCCTGCCCAACCGGGAGGACGCCGAGGAAGCCTGCCAGGACGCCCTGCTGGCGCTGGCCGGCAGCATCACCCGGTTCGAGGGGCGCTCCTCGTTCCGCACCTGGCTGCACCGGCTGACCGCCAACCGGGCCCGCTCCACGTACCGCACGCTGCGCCGCCGCTGCCGACTGGAGGCCGGCGGCGTGCCGCTGCCCGACCAGGCCGACCCCCGGCGGACCAGCGTGATCGCGGGCACCCGCCTCGACCTGCTCGACGCCTTCGACGCGGTCCACCCCGACCTCGCCGAGGTGGTCGCCCTGCGCGACGTCCTGGGGCTGAGCTACCCGGAGATCGCCGCCCTGCTCGACGTGCCGGTGGGCACCGTGAAGTCCCGGCTGCACCTGGCCCGGCGGCAGGTCCGCCAACGACTCGACGCCGAATGAACCCGCGATCGCTGCGCCGGCTCGTCGTGGTCCTCACGGCCACGGTGGGGGTCGCCGCCTGCGGCACCGACGCCGTCTCGCCGCTGCCCGTCCAACCGCCCGCCCCGACCCGCTCGACGCCGACCCCCTCCCCGATCCCGGCGAGCACGGCGGTCCCCGCGCCCACCGGGTCGCCGTCGCGACCGCCGCCGACCAGCACGCGCCCGGCCGCCGCACCGCCAACCCCCAGCAGGACCACTGGTACGCCCCGAACGACTCCCCCGCCGACCAACGCGACGCCGGCCTGTCTGGGCGCGGTCCGCTACGACCTGCCGCTCGCCGAGACCGAGATCGAGCTGCTGAAGTCGCTCTGCTTCGCCACCGGCGCGGTGCTGCGGATCCAGGGCATCGGGCCGGGCCTCGACACCGTGGACCGCCCGGAGTTGGTCTCCCAGCAGTACGAGGCGGGCGTGGTGGACATCCGCTTCGTCCGCCCCGGCACCGTCGCCGTGACGATCCCCAAACACGACCGGGAGCACACCGTCACAGTGGTGGTCCGCTAGGACGCGTTCGGCACCTACCGCAGGCGTACCCCGGCGAGCAGGGTGTCCACGAAGGTGGGTCCGCTCTGCGCTGGCGGGGTGAGCTGCACGTACACCAGGGCGGCCCGGCCGGGGTGCAGGGCGGCCGACTCGATGATCTGCGGCCGGTCCCGGTCGCAGCGGTACGCCACCACGATCCACTCGATGCCCGCCTGCCGGGTGGTCCGGGCCGGTGCCGGCGTGCAGTCGCCGTGCGTCCGCTCGGCCAGGAACCCGGCCGGCGTG
>NZ_JAGPXZ010000255.1:0-7539 GCF_018070305.1 Micromonospora sp. M51
AAGTAGAGGATGCCGCCGACCGCCCGGATGTCGTTCTCCTGGCTGTCGGCGCCGTCGGTGCGGGCATCGGCCAGGACCACGCGGCCCTCGTCACTGATCATGACGGTGCCGGGGTGGACGTTGCCGTGCACCATGCCGGTGGCGTGCACAGCGGCGAGCGCGCTCGCGACGGCGTTGCCGATGGCGGTGGCCCGAGCCGGATCCAGGGGGCCGTCGGTGGTCAGATCCCGCAGGGACTGCCCGTCGACCCACTCGCGCACCACGTACGCCCGGTCGGCCTCGTCGATCGCGTCGTAGACGCCGACCAGGTTGGGGTGGATGACCCGGCTGGCTGCGACGGCGGCCTGAAGCATCTCGGTGGCGGAGTCACCGCCCGGGTAGCGCAGCACCACGGCAACGGGACGGCGCAGGATGACGTCGACCCCGCGCCAGACCAGCCGACCCGCACTGTCGTTGTTGATGTGCTCAACCAGTTCGTACCGCTCGGCGAGGACTTCACCGGCCGTGGGAGCACCGAAGGTCATGACCGGAGGAGCGCTTTCGTCCGCCTCCTGACCCTCGCCGACCTGGGTCACCCGTCCTCCCTCGGTGATCGTGTCGATCGATGAACCCGAACTGCTGGGCATGTGGCTTCCCGCTCTGCCGTTGAAGGAACCGGCCGACCGGTGTCGACGCCCAGCGTCGGCCCCTGCCGTACCCGTCGAGAGCGACCTTACCCGGGTTGCCCGTCTCTCCGACATGTCATCTTCCCGCTGTAACTGGCGGGGTTCCGGCAGTCGGAGAAGTCGTCCGGTTACGACCGTTGTCAGCCACGTTGCTGGCACATGTACTAGCTAATCTACGGCTTCACCGCAAGTGACCGAAGCCGGGGCTGGGCCGGCCTGGCGCTCGCGCTGCCTCGTACGTTCCCACCGATCGGTTCGCCACGCTCAGCCGTACGGTTGGTTATCCACAGGCTGAAGCGGTGGTTGACCGGCGAATCGCGGAGTTATCCACAGAAGCATCCCCAGCCTGGTGATCCGCGGTCACGGTCCGTATGAGTGCCAACTTGTTGTAATCAGGTGCTGGCGTTCAGCGACCGAGGCGGCGGCGAACCATCCCGACCACCTCGGTGATCTCCCCGATCCGCAGCACCATGGCCAGACCCAGGTAGGTCCCGCCGATCACCGCCCCGCCGATCACGAGCTGGACGATCGCCTGCAGGCGGCTCGGGGTGTCGTCGCCGGGCAGCAGCTTCACCACCAGGAGGCCGACCACTGCCGAACCGAGCGCCGCCACTGCCACCCTGCCGCCGGTCCGCATGATCTCGCCGAGACCGATGCGGCCAACCCGCGGTCGGAGCAGCCAGGCGGAGCCGATCGCCGCGGCCAGGTAGGAGACCGTGTTGCCGATCATCATGCCGGCGCCGGCGAAGCTCGCCGAGAAAGCCACGAAGAGCACGATCTGCACGCCGATCCGCAGCGCCACCACCGGAATGTTGATCAGGGCGGGGGTGCGGGTGTCCGGCAACGCGTAGAAGGCGAAGGTGAAGAGTTGGCTCACCGCGAACGGAACCAGCGCCAGCGCCGCGGCGAGCAGCACCACCGAGGTGGCTGTGGCGTTGTCCTCGTTGAACGCGCCGAACCGGAACAGTGTGAACGCGATCGGGGTGGCGAGGACGGCGTAGCAGACCGCGATCGGGGCGAGCACCGCCGTGACCGTGCGGGTACCCCGGGAGAGGTCGGCGGCGAGGTCGGCGTACCGGCCGTCGGCGGCGGCCGCGCTCATCCTGGGCATCAGCGCCGTGATGATCGAGACGGCGATGATGCCGTGCGCGGTCATCAGCAGCAGGAACACGTTGTTGTAGATCAGCGGGCCGGCGGCGTTCTCCTTACCGGCCCGGTTCAGCAGGTTGAACAGCACGATCAGCCCGACCTGGCTCACCGCGACATAGCAGATCATCCAGGCTCCGAGCCGGCCCAGCTCGCGTAGCCCCAGCTCGCGGAAGTCGAAGCGAAGCTTCCAGCGGAAGCCGACCTTGCGCAGGGCGGGCAGCAGACCCATCGCCTGGATGGCCACGCCTAGCAGGGTGCCGCCGCCGATCAGCAGAACCCGCCCAGTGGTCATGTCCTCCGGCTTGACGATCTCCGCACCGAAGATCGCGATGTAGAGACCGGCGGTGCCGATCACCACGAGGTTGTTGAGGATCGGCGCCCACATCGGGGCGGCGAAGTGCCCCCGGGTATTGAGCACCGCGCTGATCAGCGCGCTCAACCCCGAGAAGAAGATCATCGGCAGCATCAGCCGGGCCAGCCCCGTGACCAGACCGGAGTAGCCGTCAGCCGATTCCTCGCCCCCGTAAAGCCAGGTCAGCGGCGATGCCAACAGGAGTGCGAGCAGGGCCGCCGCGCCAAGCGCGAGCACCGCCAGGGTGAGCAGTCGCTGCGCGTATGCCTGTCCGCCATCTCTGTCGATCTTGCGCCGTCGCACCAGCACCGGGATCAGCACGCTGGTGAGGACGCCACCGAGCAGGAACTCGTAGACCATCCCCGGGAGGATCTGCGCGGTGGTGTACGCGTCACCGACCAGCGCGCCGCCGAGCGCCGCGCCGATCACCAGGTTGCGTAGGAAACCAGTACCCCGGCTGACCAGGCTGCCGATCGCCATCACCGCACTGTTGGTCGCGGCGCTCGCCTCGCCCACCTGCTCCTGCGGCGGCGCTGTCGACTCCATGGCCGGTTGGTTCAGCGGTTCGGCGGAGATGAAGGTGGCACCGTCCCCGGGACGGGTTCCGGCCCCGCCGTCGTTCGCGGCGTTGGCGCTGCGGTAGAGCCCGCCGCTCATCTCCAGCCTCCCAGGGGTACGTCGGGTCGGACACCGACCCGCACGCCACAGACCATAGTCAACCCCCACCCGTTACCCGCGCCCGGCGGATCGGATCACACCCCGGCCCGATAAGCTGGCGATCCCATGTCCGAAGCCTCCGCTCCTCATGCCGCCGACCGCCGCGAACTCACCGCCGCGCAGCGCAACGCCGTCGCCGAACTGCTCCGGGTGTCCCCGGTCGCCGACGAGTTGGGCCGCCGCTTCGTCCGCGCCGGTCACGAACTGCACCTGGTGGGGGGTTCGGTGCGGGATGCCCTCCTCGGTCGGCTCGGGGACGACCTCGACTTCTGCACCGACGCGCACCCGGACGAGACCCTGCGGATCATCAAGGGCTGGGCCGAGTCGATCTGGGAGACCGGTCGGGAGTTCGGCACCATCGGTGCTCAGCGCGACGGCCTCCGGCTGGAGATCACCACGTTCCGCGCGGAGTCGTACGACCAGGTCAGCCGCAACCCGGTGGTGGTGTACGGCACCAGCCTCGACGAGGACCTGAAGCGGCGCGACTTCACGATCAACGCGATGGCGGTCAGCCTGCCGGACCACCGGTTCACCGACCCGCACGGCGGGCTGGCCGACCTCTCGGCCAAGGTGATCCGTACCCCGAGCACGCCGGGTGAGTCGTTCGGCGACGACCCGCTGCGGATGCTGCGGGCCGCCCGGTTCGCCGCCCAGCTGCGGTTCGCGGTGCACCCGGACGTGCATCTGGCGATGACCGAGATGGCCGCCGACCTGGACCGGATCACCGCCGAGCGGGTCCGCGACGAGTTCACCAAGCTGCTCTGCGGCGCGGACCCGATCACCGGGCTGCGGCTGCTGGTGGACACCGGGCTGGCCGAGCGGTTCCTGCCGGAGCTGACCGGTCTGAAGCTGGAGATCGACGAGCACGCGCAGCACAAGGACGTCTACGAGCACACGTTGACGGTCGTCGAGAACGCGGTCTCCTACGAGGAGGAGGGCTGCGACTTCATCCTGCGGATGGCCGCCCTCCTGCACGACGTCGGCAAGCCGGCGACGAAGGCGGTCGGGTCCGACGGTCGGGTCAGCTTCCACCACCACGAGGTGGTCGGCGCGCGGCTGACCAAGGCCCGGATGAAGGCGATGCGGTACCCGAAGGAGGTCACCGCGAAGGTGACCGCGCTTGTCGCGCTGCACCTGCGCTTCTACGGGTACGGGCGGGGCGAGTGGACCGACTCGGCGGTGCGCCGCTACGTCGCCGATGCCGGTGACCTGCTTCCCCGCCTGCACAAGCTGACCCGCTCGGACTGCACCACCCGCAACCGGCGCAAGGCCGCCCAGCTCGCGGCCGACTACGACGCGCTGGAGGACCGGATCGCCCGGATCGCCGCCGAGGAGGACCTGGCGCGGGTCCGACCCGACCTGGACGGCAACGCGATCATGGAGCTGCTCGGCGTACCGCCGGGGCCGGTGGTCGGCCGGGCGTGGAAGCACCTCAAGGAGCAGCGCCTCGAACGCGGCCCGCTGGACCGCGACGCCGCCGAGGCGGAACTGCTGCGCTGGGCCCGCGCCGAGGGCATCATCGGTTGAGCCGCCGGTCGGCTCGGGTTGATCGACTCAGATGCGCCTTGTGGCGTCGCTCCAGCTATCGGTGACCCACCGTAACTATCCCAGGTCATTTCGGGCATTGCCTACACCCTGGAACCACCTCTTGACAGTGAGTCGTCTGCGCTGCGAATGTACAGCGGCACATTGATGATGAGCAGCACACGGGGGTGTGACGCATGACCATCTACGCGCTGGAATCTTGCTGGCCGGCCCAATCGCGAGGGCAATCATCTGGCCGCTGCCACGGAGCATGCGCGGGGTTCATCTCGAATCTCTTGCCTTCCTGGTCTGTTTGCGATCGCGCATCACGCTGAAGCCGTGATCGTCGGCGGGGGTTTCGCCTAGCCCCTCTTTCCCCAGTTCCGTTTGTCTTGCCGCACCGTCGGGTGCCGGAACTGCTGTTCTGCGCCAATCATTCGGCGTGCTGCTCCCTGTCCTGCCGTTGCTCACACCTGGCTGGGCGGGGCCAATGTTCAGGCATTGAGGTGGCAATTCACGACTTCATGCCGTTCGACCCCACCCTGTTCCAACATCGGGGGGTGGGAGCTCGGTCCAAACTTACGAGAGGCGGTACCGTTGCATTATCGGGTCAGTAATCGAACGGCAGTGGTAAGGCTACTGGCAGTCCTTCTCCTTATGGCCGTCGGAACAGTAGTCGTTCCAGCTGGGACGGTCCATGCCGACGCCGCAGGTAAGGGCGGCGACTACGTCCCAATCAACCAAACCGTGCTGCTGGACACCCGCAGCGGTACTGGGGGCTACACCGGCCCTCGGGACGCAGATACCGTGGCCACTGTCAGTGCTCTCGGAGTCGGCGGTGTGCCAGCCAACGGGGTCAGCGCGCTCTTGGTCGACGTGACGGCGATCAGCCCGACGGTCAACACTTTTGTGACTGTCTACCCGGACCAGGCCACGAGGCCAGCCGCCTCATCGCTGAACGCCTCAACCGGTGAGGTCATCTCGAATTCGGTGGTGGTGAAGGTCGGGGCGAACGGCAAGATCGCCCTACACAACCAAGCCGGCAAGGTCAACCTGAAGTTGGACGTGCAGGGCTATTTCACGACCAACACCGGCGGAATCGGTTCCGGCTTCGTGGCGATGGATCACATGGTGATGACCGATACCCGCCACAGGTTCTGGGGGCTACCGCGGAAACTGGCGAGCGGCGAAACTCGGAGTGTCACCTTGGGGCAACGCAAGCCCAGCGGGGGGTCATTCGCGCTGCCGAGCACTGCCAAGGCGGTGCTGGTGGACGTGGCCGTCATCGGCGCGACGTCTGGCGGCTGGTTGACCATCGGTTCGGACAGTCTTTCCGCCACTGGCATTGATTATCGGGCCGGCAACACCTCGATGGCAGTGAGTGTGAAGCTCAAGGGAGACGGCAGCCACGTCGTTCAGCTCGTCAACGCTGGTTCGGCGATCGATGTCGTCATCACGGTGCAGGGATACTTCACCGACAGCCCGACGACGGGGGCCGGCCTGCGCGCGGTGGATGCCAGCCGGCTGATCGACACCCGCAGCATCGGTAATGGGGCGCCGATCGCGGCCGGTGCCAGTGTTGATGTCGCTGTCGGCGGCACTAATGGGCTGCCGGTCCGAGGTGTTGCTGGCGTTGTCCTGAACGCCACAGCTGTCCGGCCTGCCGCAAGCGGGGCCTTTAGCGTCGCAGAGGGTTCCTTTGGTACGGATCCCCCTATTCTCGGCCCGGCACTTCAATTCAACTCTGGTGAGTCGGCGCGATCCAGCCTCGTAGTAGCACAGGTCAACTCCGAGGGGAAGGTGCGCTTCCGCAACACCTCAAGCGGCACCGTGCATCTGATGGTCGATCTCCAGGGCTGGTTCGCCGACCCGGTGACCCCCCTGCCGATCGCCACGTACTCCCGAACTTCGGTGCTCCAGGCCAAGCCGGCCGGTACCGCCGTCGGAACCATCGAGTACGCCTTCGTGGACAACTCTGGGCGACTGCGGATCGGTCACCAGAGCAACCCGGACGACTTCTCCAGCATCCAGTGGAACCCCGCTTCCGGTTTGGAGGCTCTTACCGGGCAACCGGCGCTGAATCAGCCCGGCGGCAAGCCCGTCCAGGTGACCGTCCGGCACACCAACGCCACCATCTGGGCCGGCAGCCAGACCGCCGAGGGCGCGGCGACCTGGGGACCGATCGCCACCATCGGTGGATCGATGGCCGGCCCGCCGACGGCAGCCATGCTCACCGACGGCACGAGTGTCATCTTCGGCGTCGACGTCGACGGCCGGCTCTGGCACTACCGGCAGTCGGACAGCAGCCCTCGGTGGGCGAGCCTGGGCAGCGCCGGCCTGGTGGGTTCGGTCACGGCGGTGAACATCGACACTGGCCTGCGGATCATCGGCACCACCGCTGCCGGTTCGGTCAAGACCACTGTCTACGCCAACGACGGGTCCTTGTCGTCGTCCTGGACAGATCTCGGGGGCACCGTTACCGGTGCTCCTGCCGCGCTCGTCCACCCCGGTTACCGTACGGCCATCTTCGCCCGTGCCGCTGACGGCTCCGTGGTGGTGAAGCAGCAGGACCTCAGCGGTACATGGTCCTCCAACTGGAACGGCATCTACCGGGTCTTCGAGGCATCCGCCGGCTCGGGTAGCTGGGGTGACTGGGCGCGCGTCAATCCGGACTACAGCGACCCGGCCGCAACCGATCCGACTGTCAGCCCGATCGTCAACAGCAGCGGCAACGGGTGGATGATCGTCTACCGGAACTTCAGCGACGCCACGCGGGTGTACCAGCGTCAGGTTCCGCCAGGTGGTGTGTCAGTCGCATCGGCCGGAGAGTTCGCCGGTCACACCGTTCCGGCGCCTCCCGCCTGATTCGGTCACGTTTCCTGAGCCGACGGCTCCCGTCACCTCACCGGTGGCGGGAGCCGTCTTCTGGTCGATGCGGTTGACCGACCACGATGGCGTCAGCGGCTCTCGACGGCCTTCCCGTCGACGGATGCGGCACCGTTGCCGGCCGGGGTCGACGCCGAGCCGAGCCGCGCCAGCAGGCCGGGCAGGTCGATCCCGGTGAGGTCGCTGCCGAGCTGGAGGCCGTGGGCCACGTTGCCGGCCCCCGCCTTCGTCAGCGACGACGCGCCG
>NZ_JAGPXZ010000256.1:0-7539 GCF_018070305.1 Micromonospora sp. M51
GTGGCGATGGTGACGACGGTGCCGCCGGGGCGTACGAGTTCGGTCGACCGCCGGAGGATGTCGCCGCCGATGACGTCGAGCACCACGTCCACCTCGCCGACCCGGCGCAGATCGTCGGCGTCCAGGTCGAGGAACGTCTGCGCGCCGAGGCTGAGCGCGAGGTCCCGGTCGTCGGCCCGGCCGGTGCCAATCACGTGCGCGCCCACCTCCCGCGCGAGTTGAATGGCGATCGAGCCGACGCCTCCCGCGGCGCCGTGAATGAGGACGGTCTGACCGGTCGCGAGGTGAGCGTGGTCGAACAGCCCCTGCCATGCGGTCAGTCCGGAAATGGGCAGCGCCGCGGCCACGGTGTGGTCGATGTCGGCCGCGAGCGGGGCGAGGTTGCGAGCCTCCACCGCCGTGAATTCGGCCAGCGACCCGTTGCGCGCCCAGTCGGTCAGTCCGAACACCCGCTGACCCACTGTGAGGCCGGTGGTGCCGTAGCCGAGTTCGACCACGACTCCGGACAACTCGTGCCCGGGGATGCTGGGTGTCCGGTCGCGGCCGGCACGATCGGACCACGTCGCCGGCCAGTCGAGCTCTCCGGGGGTGAAGCCCGCGGCGTGAACGCGCACGATGACGTCGTTCTCCGCGGCATGAGGGTGCGGCATGTCGGTCAGCGTGAGCCCGCTGATCCCCGCGTCACGGTCGCGTACGGTGATCGCTCGCATGAGTGTCCAATCAACTCGGCCAGGGCGACCCGACGATGCGCTCGACAGTCGTCACGCGCTGGAAGCCGGGGATGAAGTGTTCGAGGATGTCCGAGTTCACGGTGCCGTTCGTGGTCTCGGGGCGGTTCTTCAGCCCGTCGACGTGGGCGCGCAGGAACTCGTTCTTGAAGTCCCCGCGTGGATGGGCGGCGAGGATGTCGCCGAGCTGATCGTGTTCCAGCCCGTCCAGACCGAGGCCGAGGACATCGGTCAGCACACCGAGGTACGTGGTCGCGATCTCCGGGCCCATCCGGTCGGGAATGCCGGGCGAGGTGTGCAGCGCGACCGCCGTCCACACGGTCTCGGCGGCGGCGGTCGAGAAACCCCGGCCCATCAGGAACGCGCGCGCGTGGTCGGCGCTGTCGATCTCGAAGCGCTGCTCGACGTCGGAGAACGGGGTCAGCAGGCCGGTGTCGTGGAACATGGCCGCCAGATAGAGCAGCTCCGGGTCCGGTTTCACGCCGAGCCGGTGGGCGTGGATCAGGCCGAAGAAGAAGACCCGGCGGGAGTGGTGGTAAATGACCGGCCTGGTGGTTTCCTGGATGTGCCGGGTCGCTTCGGCGACCGCCGCTGTATCCGGAATCTCCAACCCCGCGATGACCTCTGACATGTCCTCCGACCTTCCCGGCACTGTGCGCAGCCGTGTTGACGCCCCCCATGCTGCCCACCGATCGTCGTACGGCGCCGCCCTCGTCCGGCCAGGAATCCCTCATATCCGGACGCGGTCTGCGGCTGGTGGAGGGCGTGCTACCAATGAGCGGTGCCGAACACCGGTCCGCATCGGGTCGCGATCCTCGTCTACGACGGGGTGACATTGTTGGACGTCGCCGGTCCGGCGGAGGTGTTCAAGGAGGCGAACCGCTTCGGTGCCGACTACCGGATCGTGCTGCTGTCGCCGACCGGTGCGGAGGTCACCTCCAGTCTCGGGGTCCGGATGGCGGTGGACGGTGCGATCGCCGCCGAGCCAGCGTTCGACACCCTGCTGGTGGCCGGGTCCGACCACTATCCGAGCGCCCAGGTGCCCGCCGGCCTGGTGGACGCTCGACCAGGGTCACACCGCGACGCGAGCCGCGACCCTGGCGGGGTTCCCCAGCTACGAGAGCCTGCGACGGGTCTTCGCCCGGAAATTGTCGATCAGCCCCGCCGCCTACCAACGGCGGTTCAGTACGGCGCGCCGCAGCCAGGTGGGCTAGGTGTTCTGCGCGTGGCCGCCAGCCGGGTACGGGCGGACGGCCACGCGGCTCGGCCGGATCCGATCACCACTGGTGGGCGACGTCGAGCACCACCCGGCTGTGGGTGCCCGGTCCGGCCAGTACGAGCACGCGGAACGGCAACCGCGCCCGTACGCCGACGGCGAAGGTGCTGTAGCCCTCGAAGCTGCCGCCGAAGACCACGTCGCGCAGCGTCGGATAGCGCAACAGGTTGCTCACGTGCTCGCCGACCGCGTACGGCACGGTGCCCAGGTGGTCGTCGTCGTACGCGGGGGCCCGCAGCGAGACCCGCAGCAGCGCGCCCCCGGCGGTGTACGGCGACAGGGCCAACCCTTCGCCCTCGGTCCACGTCTCGCCGTAGCCGATCGCGTAACCGTTGACCGGGCCGGCGAACTCGAACACCACCCGGTCGTAGCAGTCGTGCCGGCCGGTCCGGACCTCGACCAGCGGCGCGTCACTCAACGCGCCGGCCGACTTTTCCGCGCTGCCCCAGGTGATCCCGCAGTACGCGGCCGTCGTGCCGCCCGCCGCGGTGCTGCTGCCGGCGCTGGCGACCAGGCCGGCGAGGACGACCGCCAGCGCGGTCAGTGCGCTCCTGATCCTCATTGTGGTTTCTCCGTTCGGTGTCGGGGCCACGTCGCGGCGGCGCTGCCGGTGACCCTCTGCCGCCACCGTCGTCCCGCCCCGCCACAGGGGCTTCGCCGTGGCGTAACCGCTGGGTAACAGCGGACGGGGTCAGTCGACCGAGGGCGGCCGGTCCAGGGTGCGCAACGGTGAGAAGAACACCGGAAGCCAGGTCAACGCGTTCGCGGCCGCGCCCACCACCAGTGCGGTGCGGACGTTCGCGTACTGGCCGAGCACCCCGGCGAGCACCGCGCCGATGGCGAGCGCCCCGGTGAGCAGGAACCGGAAGGTGGCGTTCATCCGGCCGAGCAACTCGTCCGGGGTGGCGCCTTGGCGCAGGCTGACTCCGATCACGTTGCCCACCCCCGTCCGCCAGGCCAGTGCCAGCCAGCCGCTCGCCGCCACCCAGAGCATCGGCCCGGTGTCGATCAGCGTGACCAGTCCACCGAGGGGTGCGACGAGCAGGCCGGGTAGCCACAGCGCGCGACCGTGACCGATTCGCTCGGCGAGTGGGCGGGCGGTCACCGCGCCGAGGAGAGCGCCGATTCCGCCCGTACCGAGGAAGAGGCCGAGCGCGGCGGCGCCCAGGCCGAGCTCGCGCAGGAACACCACCGGCAGCATGGCGGTGGTCAGCTGCATGGTCAGGTTGATGCTCGCGGTCGACAGGGCGAGCGGACGCAGCAGAGGGCTGCCGGTCACGTGCCGGACACCGGCGCCGAGCTGGTGGGCGAAGCCGCCCGGTGCCCGGGGCTGGCGCGGGCGGGGCGCCTCGGGGCGGATCCGGGTCAGGATCACCCCGGAGACCACGTAGGCCGCCGCGTCCAGCACGATCGCGACCGGCGCGGTCAGCGCCTGCACGACGATCCCGCCGAGCCCTCGTCCGGCGATCTGCATGGTGGCGTTCGTGCTCATCATCAGTGCGTTCGCCGCGACCAGTCGGTCCCGGCCGACCACCTGCGGCAGACAGCTCTGCGCGGCGACGTCGGCGAAGACGGTGCCGACCCCGGTCAGTAGCACCACCAGGTACAGCTGGGGGATGCTCAGCACGCCGGCCCACCACGCCAGCGGCACGGACGCCACCAGCGCGGCACGGGTGATGTCGGCGGTGACCAGGACGGCGCGTCGTGGCAGCCGGTCCACCCAGACTCCGGCCGGCAGACCGATCAGCAGGAACGCGGCGGTGCTCAGCGCACCGAGCAGGCCCACCTCGGCGGGGGTTGCCGCGAGCAGGGACACCGCCATCACCGGTACGGCCATCTGGCCGATGTGGAAGCCGATGCCGTCGATGAGGGACGCGGCGTAGAGCAGTCGGAAGGAGGGCGGCCAGGCACTGGTCCGGTGCGTCGGTGCGGTTGTCGTCGGGGCGGTGGTCACACCGTCCACGGTGCCGGCAGTGGCGCGTCGAACCGATAGATTCGACTCTCGCCGAATCCACCGGGAGCGCCAATGATGCTGGTCGGCCTGGCCGCGCGGGACCTGGCGATGACCCGCTTCGCGGTGTCACCGCTGTGGGAGGCGGTGGCCAGCGTGCGGGTCGTCAAGCGGCCGCAACAGTTCCCGGAGCACCTGGCCTGGTACGAGCGGGTCCGGCCCCGGCTGACCGGGGTGGACTGGCGGCTCTTCGCCGACCTGGTGCGGATGCCGACGCCGGTCATCCCCGCCTTCCTCTGCCCGCCCCCGGCCATGTCACAGCCCACCCTCGACGTCGAGTTGGCGACCCTCGTCGCCACCTCTGCGGAGGCGGTTCGGGCCGGTGTCGAAGCGTTGCCCGGGCCACGCTCGTCGCGCCTGGCGGCGCTGCATGCCGACCCGGCGACCGAGCTGCCCCGGCTGGCCACGGCGATCCGGGGGTACGCCGACGCGGTCATCGCGCCCTACTGGCCCCGGATGCGAGCCCTGCTGGAGCGGGAGGTGCTGCTCGGCGCGCAGCGGATGGCCACCGACGGGGTGCACGGCCTGCTCAATCACCTCAACCAGTTCGTCCGGCTGGAGGCCGAGACGCTGACCGTGGAGCACGTCACCCTGGCCGGCTCGGTGCGACTCGACGGGCGGGGTCTGCTGCTCGTACCGTCGGTGTTCATCGGCGCTCGGGTGTGGTCGAACTTCGACTCTCCGGGGCAGCCGGTCCTGCGGTTCCCGGCGCGGGCGGTGGGCACGCTCTGGGAACGGGATCCGACCCCGCACGGGCGAGGGTTGGCGCGGGTGCTGGGTCGAACCCGGGCGGCGCTGCTACACGAGCTGGCGGTCCCGACCTCGACGCTGGAACTGGCCGGTCGGTGTGGCCTCGCGACGGGCACCGTGTCGCAGCACCTCGGTGCGCTGCGCGAAGCCGGCCTGGTGGGCGCGCACCGCGTCGGGCGTTTCGTGCTCTACGCCCGGACCACCGCGGCTGAGGTGTTGATCGCCGCCAGCGGTGCGGGTGCCACCTGACGCCGGTCCGCGCGACGGGCGACCGCCGACGGCCGGGGGGCTGGACGCGGCCACGGTATGACGCTTCCGCTATGCCTGACATCGATCGCCGTCACAGTAACATCTACGTGCATCGATGACCCGGTGGCTGATGGTCGCCGGACGACCGCAGGGGAGTGCATGATGCTTCGACGACAACTGAGACGTGCGGCGCTGGCCATGCTGGTGGCGATCCTGGCGGCGGCCGGGATGCAGCTCGCCACCGGCGCTCCGGCCGTCGCCGTCCGGACCGTCTACTACGACGCGAGCCGGACCGGTGAGTTCCGGACCAACTTCGACCAGGCGGCGCAGATCTGGAACAGCCGGGTCAGCAACGTCCGGCTGCTGGCCGGCACCCCGGCCAGCATCACCATCTACGTCGACGACGGCTGGCCCCGGGCGCAACCGACCGGCCTCGGCTCGGGCCGGATCTGGATGGGCCGCACGGCCGTCAACCAGGGCTACGACCGCAACCGCATCGCCGCCCACGAGATCGGCCACATCCTGGGCCTGCCGGACCGGCGGACCGGGCTGTGCACCGACCTGATGTCCGGCAGCAGCGCCCCGGTGTCCTGCCGCAACGCGAACCCCAGCTCCACCGAGGCGAGCCGGGTGAACTCGCTGTTCGCCGGCAGCCTGGCCGCGCCCGCCAGCACGACGTACACCTGGACCGGCGACTCGGACATCGCGCCGTTGGTGGTCGGCGGCCGGCCGGCGTCGGAGAACTACCCGTTCATGGTGTACGTCTCCGGCTGCACCGGCACGCTGATCAAGGGCAACTGGGCGGTCACCGCCAAGCACTGTTCGACGCCGTCCTCGGTGCGGGTGGGCAGCATCAACCGCACCAGCGGCGGGACCGTCGTGCGGGTGACCCGGGCGGTCAACCACCCGAGCGTCGACGTCAAGCTGCTGCAACTGGCCAGCTCGGTGACGTACGCCCCGGCCCCGATCCCGAGCACCTCCGGCGCGGTCGGCACCGCCACCCGGATCATCGGCTGGGGTCAGACCTGCGCTCCCCGGGGCTGCGGGTCGGCGCCGGCGGTGGCCAACGAACTGGACACCTCCATCGTGGCCGACAGCCGGTGCTCCGGCATCAACGGCCCGTACGAGATCTGCACCAACAACACCAACGGCAATTCCGGCGCCTGCTACGGCGACTCGGGTGGTCCGCAGGTGCGCAAGGTCAACGGGGTGTGGAACCTGATCGGCGCGACGAGTCGGGCCGGCAACAACAACTCCACCTGCGCCACCGGCCCGTCCATCTATGTGGACCTGCCGTCCATCCGCTCGTGGATCTCCACTCAGGTCGGCGGCCTGCCCGTCTGACCGGCACTGACATCGCGGGCGGGGGCGCGCGACGCACGCGCCCCCGCCCGGGTGTGCCGGTGTCACCACGCGCTCGCCGGACGCGGTACGGTGCGTGGCATCTCGGCACATCGGAGGTCGCTTCATGCCTACCGTCGTCGTTCTCGCGCTGACCCTCGCCCTCGCCCCGGCGCCCTCGCCGTCGGCCACGTCGAATCCGCTCGGCGACATCATCGGTGGGGTCGGTCAGATCGTCGACGACCTGCTCGGCGGCGACCCGCCCAGTGCCGCTCCGACACCGAGCGCCACCGCGACCGGGGTGCCCACGCCCAGTCGGCCACCGGCCGCCGGTCAGCCCACCCCGGTGCGGACCACGGCGGTCCCGGCGCCCGCCGGTTCGGTGGGTGATGCTCCCGCACCCGCCGCCCCCGCCCCTGATCGCCGCCCCGTCGGCGAGAGCACCGACACCCGCGAGGTCGTCGTGCCCCAGCGCGACGGCGACACCCCCGAACCGGCCGCCCCGCCGGTGTTCGCCAGCCCCACCCGCGACGCCTGGCCACCCGCGTCGTACCTGTTGGTCGTCGTGCTGCTCGCGGTGCTGGCGCTGCTGCTCCTGCGCCGCCGGGCCCCGGCCCCCGCCGTTGCCGCACCCGCGCCGGACCCCGGTCCCGTGCCGGATTCCGGTCCCGCACCGGATCCCGGCCCGGTTCCGGACAACGACAACGTCAGCCGCCTGCCGACCAGCCTCAACGCCATCTACGAGATGGGTCGGCTGGATGAGCGACTCGAACAGGAACGGCGGCGGCGCACCTGATGGCACACCGCCGCCGACGGTCTCAGCGCGCCGGGTAGCCGCCCTCACGCCGGGGGATCTCGTCGTCGTACGCCCCGACCGGGCCGCTGTAGCGGGTCTTGCCCTTCGGGTACGGCCAGGCGTTCGCGGCGCAACCGTGCAGGCCCAGCGTCTGCTGCTGCATCACCGGCGCCGCCCGGCCCCGCCCGGGGCACCGCTCGTGGCCGTACCCGAGTTTGTGTCCCACCTCGTGGTTGACCATGTACTGCCGGTAGGTGTCGAGGCTCGCGCCGTACCGCGGCACCCCCTTGACCCAACGCGCCACGTTGAGCACCACCCGGGCACCGTTGCGGCACGAGGTGTAGGCGTCCGGCACGTCCTGGCAGAGCGTGTCACGGGTGCCGGGGGT
>NZ_JAGPXZ010000257.1:0-7525 GCF_018070305.1 Micromonospora sp. M51
GGAGCCGGCGAGCGCGTCCAGGCCGCCAGCCTCGACACGGCCGCTGTCGAACTGACGCATCAGCCGGGCGCCCAGGTGCACGCCGACCCCGCCGACGGCCAACGCGACCAGCTCGGTGACCAGGATCGCGACCGACGCTCCGCGCTGCGGGGAATGTGACCGGACCAGGCAGGTGAGCAGGAACATGGCGGCCATCACCGCGTTCACCAAATTGAAGGCGACTGCGGTGCGGCGGGTACGGTCACCCGGAACGTCCCACAGGTCGACCATGCCGGCCACGGCGGTCAGCGCGGCAGCGACGAGCGCGGCAATGCCCGTCCAGTAGCCGACCTCGCCGAAGAACGCGGGCCCGCCGACGACGTCGGTGAGATCGAAGACGGTGGCACTGACGAACAGCCCGAGCGGGAACGTCACCAGCATCGGTTGGATCGGATGCCCCTGCACCCGCAGCCGGCTCTGCATCGGTCCTCCCCCGGGTCGGCGCAGCTCACCTGACCAGAGTGCTACCCGGGGTCGGTCGAGACGAAACGAAACGGTCCGACTCGTCGCTGACCGGACGAACGGACACCACCCGCCCTGATCCACTCGCGTTTCAGGAAACCGCGCCATCCGGGCGGCCGGGACACCCCGACATCAGGAGTGATCCACTCGGGTTTCAGAAAACCGCGCCGTCCCACCGACCCGGACACCCCGACTTCAAGAAACGCGAGTCGATCAAGCGGGGACCGCGGGGACGCGGGGACGCGGGGACCCGGGGACCCGGGGACCGCGCGGAACGCCAGGACGCGGGGACCGCGCGGACACGGGGACGCCGGGAGGCGCGGACCGCGCGGAACGCCAGGACCGCGCGGAACGCCAGGACCGCGCGGAACGCCAGGACCGCGCGGAACGCCAGGACCGCGCGGAACGCCAGGACCGCGCGGAACGCGGGGACGCCGGAACGCGGGGACCGCGCGGGACGCCGGGCCGGGGTGGTCAGGTGTCGCGTGAGCGGGAGACTGTCCGGACCAGCCGTTCGGCCACCTCACGCAGCGGTATGTCCAGTGAGGACGCGGCGGTCCGCAGCACGTCGAGGGCCTCGGCCGGCGGGCAACCGCGCTGCGTCATGATCACGCCGACGGCCTGGTCGACCACTCCGTCCTGCAGGAGCGAGGCGTCCCGAACACCTGCGAGGGTGAGCTGCCGGCTGCGGTCGCGGACGGCGGCGAGCAGCAGTCCGGCGTGTTCGGCGAGCAGCATCGCGGTCAACTGGTGTTGCGGGGTCAACAGGTCCGGCGCGGCGGCGTACAGGTTGATCGCGCCGATCACCTGGTCGTCGATGTCGACCGGCGCGGAGATCACCCCGCGTACGCCGAGGTCGCGGGCGCGCGCCGTCCAGGCCGGCCAGCGGGGCTCACCGTCCAGGTCGGCGGCGAGGATCATCTCGCGGCGACGGATCGCGCTCATCGCCGGCGAGTCCGGACCGTGTCGCAGGTCATCGAGCCCGGCCAGCCCTTCGTCGGAGGCGGCCACCCCGGCCGGCTCGCCGGCCCGCAGCGCGGTGAACCCGCACCAGCGCACCCCGGCGACGGCGTCCCGGGTGACCCGGACCAGGGCCAGCAGAGCCTCATCAAAGTCGGTCAGGGCGATCAGCCCGGCGGTCAGCTCCCGTAACAGCGCGGCTGCTTCCAGGACGCCGAGTGTCTGCACCACCGGTTCCCGCGTGTCGAGGTTCACCGGTGTGCAGCCTCCGTGCCGTTTCGCGCCTGCCCGGCACGCATCGTCACCTGTGTCATCGTCTGCTCTCTCCCGACTCGACCGACCAGCCCTACTACCCTCGGAAACCCGGGTCGAAACGGCGCAAATCGGGGCCCCTGTCGCGCCCGAAGGCGCGACGGGGCCCCGACGTCCGGTAACTCAGCGCGAGGTGCCGCTGAGCCGCCGCCCGATCGACGCGATCAGGCGGTCGAGCTCGGATCCGAACGGGTGGTCGTGCACCAGGTACGTCCACGTGGCGGTGGGCCGGACCAGGGTGCCGTCGTCGGGCTGCCAATCCTCATCGAATTCGGTCTCGTTGAAGGTGGCGATGGTGCGGGCCTCGATCTCCGGGATCAGGTCGTTGAACGCGGGCACCGCGGCCCGGTGGAACTCGTCCAGCGGGTCGAGCCGGCCCAGGGCGCGCAGGTGCACGCCCTCACGGACCTCCGACAGCTCGGCCAGGTGCTCGGCCCAGAGCCGGTCCAGGTGGTAGAGCGCGATCGACCGCGCGGCACGGGCGAGCAGGTCCTCGTCCATCTCGCCGGCCTTCTCGGGCTCCTTCTCCAGCAGCATCACCGCTGCCACGTCGCTGGTCAGCAATCGCTCCCGGCGCGCGGCGAGGGCCTTGCGCTGCTGCTCGATCACCACGCTGTAGCGCCAGGTGTTGCGGTGGATCTCGTGGTTGACGCCCTCGGCGACCCGCTGGGCGTGCTCCACCGCGTAGTCGACCTGGTCGTCGGTCACCAGGCCGTCGGCGTTCATCCGCGGCGAGGCCGGCACCGAGTCGGCGGCGTGCCGGACCACGAGGTCGTCCTCCAGGCTGACGAAGAAGACCGAGCCACCGGGGTCGCCCTGCCGGCCGGCCCGGCCGCGCAGCTGGTCGTCCACCCGGCGGCTGTCGTGCCGGCCGCTGCCGATCACGTAGAGCCCGCCCAGCTCGGCGACCCGCTCCCTGTCGCTCTGGTCGCTGCCGCCGAGCCGGATGTCGACGCCCCGGCCGGCCATCTGGGTGGAGACGGTGACCGCGCCGTACGCGCCGGCCTCGGCGATGATCGCCGCCTCCTCGTCGTCGTTCTTGGCGTTCAGCACGACGCAGGGCACGCCGGCAGCGTTCAGCCCGGCGGCCAGCCCTTCGGACTCCTTGACGTCCAGGGTGCCGACCAGCACCGGCCGTCCCTTGGCGTGCGCGCGCTGGATCTCGTCGACGAGCGCCTCGTCCTTCTCGGCCCGGGTGGCGTAGATGCGGTCCGGCTCGTCCTCGCGGATGCACGGGGTGTTCGGCGGGATCACCGCGACCTCGAGGTTGAAGAACTCCCGCAGCTGGTCGCCGACGTGCACGGCGGTGGCGGTCATCCCGCACACCTTCGGGTAGAGCGCGATGTACGCCTGCATGGCGATGGTGCCAAGCACCTCACCCTCGGCGGTGGCGTCCAGCCCCTCCTTGGCCTCGACAGCGGCCTGGAGGCCGTCCGGCCAGCGGCGGCGCTGGGCCACCCGGCCGCGCATCTCGTCGACCAGCTCGACGGTGCCGTCGCGGACGATGTAGTCCACGTCGCGGTGCAGCAGGGCGTGGGCGTGCAGCGCCACGTTGACAGCGGAAAGCTGCGCGACGTGCTCCTCGTCGTACAGGTCGATGCCGAGCTTGGCCTCGATGGCGGCCAGGCCGGCGGAGGTGAACGCCACGCTCCGCCCGTCCTCGGCGACCGTGTAGTGCTTGCCCTTGCGCAGGCCACGGACCAGTGCGGCGGCGGCGTGCACCGGGTCCTGCTCGCCCGGCACCGCGCCGGCCAGGACCATCGGCACCCGGGCCTCGTCGATCATGATCGAGTCGGCCTCGTCGACGATGGCGGTGCTCAGCGCGGGCTGCACCCGGTCTTCCACGTCGGTGGCCAGCTGGTCGCGCAGGTAGTCGAAGCCCGCCTCGCTGACCGAGACGTAGGTGACGTCGCAGGCGTACGCGTCGCGCCGCTCCTGCGGGGTGGACGCCTCGTTGACCCAGCCGACGGTGAGGCCGAGCAGGGTGTAGACCGGCTCCATCCACTGGGCGTCGCGGCGGGCCAGGTAGTCGTTGATGGTGAGCACGTGCACCGGCCCGTTGCCGAGCCGGACGTGCCCGTACGCGGCGATCGTGGCGGTCAGTGTCTTGCCCTCACCGGTGGCCATTTCGGCGACCTTGCCGGAGAGCAGCGACATCGCGCCCAGCAGCTGCACGTCGTACGGCCGCTGGTCGAGGCCACGGCGGGCGGCCTCGCGGCCGACGGCGCAGATCTCCTCGTAGTCGGCGGCGGCACCCGCGGCCTGGGTCAGCTCGGCGTCGTCGAGCGCGGCGAGCTCAGCCTCGCGCGCCTCGATCGCCGGGAGCAGTTTCTCCAGCGGAGCAAGATCCACGGTCGAGCCGGGGCGCTGGAGGAACCGCCGGAACTTGCTCTTGAACCGTTGAGACACACCCATGAGCGGCAACGGTACGCGATTCGGGGCACCATGTGCGGCCCGGCCGCCCGGCAAGTCGGCGGCACCGGGGCGGAGTCAGCCGACCAGCAGCTGGTGGCTGGCGAGCTCCCGGTACAGCGGGTCGGTGGCGGTCAGTTCGGCGTGGGTGCCGACGGCCACCACCCGGCCACCGTCGAGGACGACGATCTGGTCGGCGTCGACCACCGTGGCGAGCCGGTGCGCCACGATCAACAGCGTCCGGCGGACGGCCACCGCGTCGATGGCGCGGCGCAGCGCGACCTCGTTGCGGGAGTCGAGGTTGCTGGTCGGCTCGTCCAGCAGCAGCACCGGCGGGCCGGCGAGCAGCGCGCGGGCGATGGCCAGTCGCTGCCGTTCACCCCCGGAGAGCAGGACGCCGCCCTCCCCCACCTGCACGCCGAGGCCCTGCGGGGTGCGCTGCGCCAGGTGTCCCAGGTTGACAGCGTCGAGGACCTCGCGCAGCCGGTCGTCGGCGGCGTCCGGGGTGGTGATCAGCAGGTTCTCCCGCAGCGTGCCGGCCAGCACGGGGGCCTCCTGCTCGACGTAGCCGAGCCGGGCCCGCAGCGCGTCGCGGGGCAGGTCCCGCACGTCGGTGCCGTCGAGTCGGATCGCGCCGGCGCTGACCTCGTAGAACCGCTCGACCAGGGCCAGCAGTGTGGACTTCCCGGCGCCGGAGGGGCCGACCAGGGCGGTCCGGGTGCCGGCGGGCACCGCGAAGGTGACCTCGTGCAGCACCGTCTCGCCACCCGGGTAGCCGAAACCCACCCGGTCGAACTCGATCATCGGGGTCGGGCGGCGCGGGGTCGCCGTCGCGGTGGCGGGCGCCGGCCGGTCGTCCGCGCCCTCGGCGGGCACGGCGAGGATCTCCTCGATCCGCTGCAGGGCGCCCAGGCCGGACTGCAACTGGGTGTACGCCCGCAGCACCTGGCCCAGCGGCAGGGCCAGCAGGAACAGGTACATGACGAACGCGACCAGGTCACCGACGGAGATCGCCCCGGCGGCGACCCGCGCCCCTCCGATGCCGAGCACCAGCAGGAAGGCGCCCTGCACGGTGACCGAGCCGATCGGGCCGACCAGCGCCTGCACCCGGGCCACCCGCAGCCCCGCCGTGTACGCCTCCCGGGCGCTGCCGGTGACGGTCTGCGTCTCCCGGGTCTCGGCGCGGCTGGCCCGGATGGTCCGCGCCGCCGAGATGGCCCGTTCCACCGCCGAGGTCATCTCACCGATCCGCTCCTGGGCGGTCCGGGCCAGCGCCCGGACCCGACGGGCGAAGGTGGCGGCGAAGGCCAGCCCCAGCGCCACCCCGAGCAGGGTGACGCCGAACAGCAGCGGGTCGAGCAGCACCATGGCCGTGCCGGCGCCGACCACCGTCACCGCCCCGGTGACCGTCTCGAAGAGACCGGAGGTGACGACGGCGCGCAGCAGTGTGGTGTCCGAGCCGACCCGGGAGAGCAGGTCGCCGGTGCGTCTGCGGTCGTACTCGGCGATGGGCAGCCGCAGCAGGTGACCGGCCAGCCGGCGCCGGGTGCCCAGCACCAGCCCTTCGGCGGTGCGTTGCAGCAGGTAGTCGCGCAGCCCGCCGATCGCCGCGCCGAGCACTACGAGGGCCACCAGCACCGCCACCAGCTCGGACACCCCCTGCTCGGCGCCGATCCGGTCGAGCACGGACCGGGTGAGCAGCGGCTGCGCCAACGACGCGGCCGAGCCGACCAGCGACAGGACGCCCACCACGACCAGGGTGCCGCGGTGCTCCCGCAGGTACGGCAGCAGCACGCCCAGGCCGACCGGCCGGCCCGCGGCGGCCCCGCCGCCCGGCCGGTCTGTCGCGGTGCCGCCGGCCGGCCGGTGCGTCGAGGTGCTCATGCCGGGAACGGTAGTCCGCCGTGTCACCAGGGCGGGCGCGCTCCGGCCCGGCGGGTCAGGTGGCGAGCACCACCTGGAGTTCCTGGCGGCGACGGTCGGCCAGGTCGGTGAGGAGGGCGGGGGCCTCGTCGAACGGCACCACCGCCGAGACGAGGTGCTTGCGGATCGTGTCGCCGTACGCCCGGAGCAGGTCGATGGTCTCGGCGGAGAGCCGTTCGCGGTCCCAGGTGGGTGCGAGCCCGCGCGGCACCCGGCCGATCTGGGCGCAGCGCAGCGACAACCCGTTGTGGTGGAACTCCTCACCGAGGCGGACCGCGTCCGCGCCGCCCTGGTAGAAGGCGAGGTCGATGACGGTGCCCTGGGGGCGCAGCAGGCGCAGGGCGAGGTGCAACGCCCACGCCTGCCCCCGGCACTGGAACACCACGTCGGCGCCCCGGTCGCCGGCGGTGTGCGCCCAGCGGGTCTTGAGCACGACCGCCGGGTCGTCCGCGTCCGGGTCGAGGGTTTCCAGGCCGAGCGCCTCGGCGACCTGCCGGCGGTGCGGGGTCGGGTCGAGCACCACCACCGACGCGGCCCCGTTGCGCCGGGCGAACAACGCCGTCAGCAACGCCACGACACCGGCGCCGATGACGGCGACCCGTCGGCCGCGTACCCCGTCGCCGAGCGCCCGGACGTCGGTGCCGTGCAGGTCGGCGGCGGCGTGCAGCAGCCCGTTGGCGCAGATCGGGCCCATGTGCGCGACGTACACGCCGAGCAGTGGGTCCAGGTCGTCGGGCAGCGCCACGAACCGTTCGGCGACCGGGTCGGCCAGCCACCCGGTGCGGTGCCCGTACGTCATGGCACCGACAGTGCCCACCGCGACGGCCGGCGTTTCGCTCTCCACCACCCGGCCGACCTGCATGTACCCCAGTCGCGTCACCGGGTAGGGAGTGCTGGCCGGGCCCGGCTGGAACAGCCCCAGGTCGGCGTTCCAGGTGACGTTCAGGTAGGGGTTCGTGCCCTTGACGTAGCTCAGCTCGGTGCCGGCGGAGACACCGCTGAACAGCGTCTCGACCCGGAACGTGCCGGGACGCAGCGGCGCGGCGTCCTGGTCGACCAGATCGACCTGGCCGGGACCGGTGACCACCACGACCTTGTCACGCATCGACGGTCACCCCGCTGGCGAGCACCGCCGGCGCGGTCGCGGTGACGAGCCGCACGGTCGTGCCGGTACGGGCCGAGTCGGCCACCGCGAGGGCCAGACGTTGGGTCGCGAGGGCCTCGGCGTACGGGACGCGCACGTCGTCGCCGATGCCGCGGACGGCGTCGACGAAGGCGCGGTCCACCGCCACCCGGGCGGCTTCCGGGTCGGCGGGGAGGTGTCGTTCGCCGTCGGCGTCGCGGATCGACAGCCCGTCCTCGGTGATCGCGAGGGCCAACCCGTCGGCGAGGATCTCCAGGCCGGCGCGGTGCTTCC
>NZ_JAGPXZ010000258.1:0-7522 GCF_018070305.1 Micromonospora sp. M51
GCTGCTGGCCGATCAGCAGGAAGACGAAGCCCTCAAGGAGGAAGTCGACAAGCCGCCACACGGCGCTCGTCTGCAACCGGGCGGCGCCGGAGCCGAGCTGGGGCGTCTGGTGGCCGACGATCAGCCCGGCGATCACCACGGCGAGCACACCGGAGACGCGCAGCTCCTCACCCACCAGGTAGGCCACGAACGGTGTCGCGAGCGAGATGGCGTTCGACAGCAACGGATCGGTGGTGAGCGGTCGGGCCAGACGTACCAGCCAGGCGATGGCCGCCCCCACCGCCACCCCGCCGACCGCCGCCAGCACGAACTGGCCGACGGCGGCCGGGAACGAGAATTCGCCGCCCACCGCGGCGGCCACCGCGACGCTGAGCATCGTCAGGGCGGTGGCGTCGTTCAGGAGCCCCTCACCCTGGATGATCGTGACCATCTTCGGTGGCAGGTTGACCCGGCGGCCCACCGCGAGCGCGGCCACCGGGTCGGGTGGCGCGACGGCGGCGCCGACCGCGATTCCGGCGGCAAGTGTCGCGCCGGCGACGAACAGATGGAAACCGATGCCGACGAGAACGCCGGTGAGAAGCACCAGCAGCACGGACAGGCTGACCACGATGCGCAGGTTGCGGCGGATGTCCAGCAGCGAGGAGTCCAGTGCGGCGCTGTAGAGCAGCGGCGGCAGCACGACCATGAGCACGAGGTCAGGATCCAGCCCGACGTTGGGGCCCGGGAGCAACGCGTACGCGATGCCGATGAGCGGCAGCAGCGCCGCCGCCGGCAGTCCGGTGCGGGCCGCCACCCACCGCACGGCGACGATCACCGCGACGGCGGCGAGCACGAACAGCAACATCGAGTGGGTGCTCACGTGGTGACGTCCCCCTGGAGCGGCGCGAGCGAGATTGTTCGGGGTGCCGGGCGGTCAGCGCAGCACGCAGCGGTGACGAGCCTACCCGCTTGATCAGCCGAACTTCCTGGTCGACCGGGCGGGGCCCCTCCCGTGCGTGGCTGCCCCGCCCTGCTCCACCCCACCTTCGCCGGACGCCGTGTCGGACGGCTGCGTTACCTTCTCCGCCATGCCGATGATCACGATCGCCGATGAAGTGACCGGAGCCCCGAGCGGACCCGAGTGGAGCGTGGAGGTCTTCGAGGAGTCGCTACGCCTCGACGAGTTGATCCGGCGGCGGACATTCCTGGAGGTCGCCGAGTCCGGTGCTGACGTCGACGCGGAGGCGCGGACGCAGGTGGCACTCGACGCGTTCCGTCGCAACGGGTTCGTCGTGCTTGTCGACGACCGGCAGGTGACAGCCCTGGACGAGAAGGTCCGCCTGCACGCGGGGTCGCGGATCACCTTCCTCAAGCTCGTCCCGCTGGTGGGTGGCTGATGGACACGCACGACGCGGAGTTGGCACTGCGTGACGTGGTCGACACCGTCAGGGGATGGTGTGAGCGGAGCGACAACACCCTCAACGAGCATGGACGGCGGGATTTCGTCAGCCGGATGACCACGGTGCTCGGCTGGGTGTCGGCCGGCACGCTGCCCGCGCTGCTCGCCGCGCTCACCGATCCGCACGGGCCCTACCAGCTCGCTGCGCCGCAGGTCGAGCTGCTGCCGGAGGCCATCCG
This sequence comes from Micromonospora sp. M51, assembly GCF_018070305.1. Classification (NCBI taxonomy): domain Bacteria; kingdom Bacillati; phylum Actinomycetota; class Actinomycetes; order Micromonosporales; family Micromonosporaceae; genus Micromonospora; species Micromonospora sp. M51. The sequence goes on from NZ_JAGPXZ010000258.1 coordinate 1,618, forward strand.
GCAGGGTGAACTGCTTGCCGCCGCGGTGGCGGACCTGGGCGGCCACGACGCGGACCATGATCGCCGTCGCGCCGCGGCGATGACAGTGGTCGAAACCCTGCCGATGCTGGCGTACCAGACCGAGACCCCGTGGGACCGCGCCCGTCGCGAGGTGTGGGCCCGGGCGGCGCAACTGCTGGCCGCGCAACCGGCGCCGGTCCGGCAGACGGTGTTCGACGCCTTGACCGTACCGGGGGAGGACAGCGACGGGCGGGGCACGCTGATCCGTGCCGTGCGCTCCGGCGGCAGGCTCGACGGCGCCGTCTGGCTCGACCGGCTGGGCGGTCAGGCATGGTTGGGCTTCGGTTACTGGAGCACGCAGCTCAAGCAGTTCACCTGGGAGTCCATCCAGGCGGAGGCGTCGGCCGGGCGGGTGAACCCGGCGGCCCTGGCGACCTGGCGCCGGACCCGGGTCGAGCGTTCGCTGCGCGACATGAGCGACGAGGCTGACCGGGTGTGGCCGATCCCCAATGTCGGCGAACAGTGGGCCGACCGCGCGATCGCGGACGTCGAGGCGATGCCGGAGGACCGCCGGGCCGCGTGGCAGGCGCTGCTGGCCCACTGTTCGGTCGAGGCGGACAAGGCGAAGCCGTCGGCGGGCTGGCGCAAGCAGGCTCGGTCGCTGCTCGACGCGGTGGGCGGCGACGAGTTCACCGCCCGGCTCGACGATTGGCTCCCGCTCGTGGGGCAGGCGCGTACCTTGCCGCTGCGCATGACCAAGTGTTGTCCCGGCCACCTCGCGGACGTCCCGCCCCGGATGATCGACCGCTACAACGTCGGGCTGCTGTGGGGCCTGGTCTGGCTGCGGACGATGCTGCCGTCGTCGGAGGAGACCCTGCGCAGCCTCGGCCAGATCGCGGAACGAGCAGCCCGCAAGATTCCGGGCCACGGCCCGGCCAGCCCGAAACTGGCGAACGTCGCGGTCGCGGCGCTCATCGACTCCGATCATCCCGCCGCCCTCGCGCAACTGGCCCGGCTCGCGTCGCGGCTGACCTACAAGAGCACCCTGCGCATCGTGGAGAAAGGCCTGACCCAGCAGGCAGAGGCGCTCGGCGTCAGCCGCGAGGACGTCGAGGAGATGGGCCTGCCCGGTTTCGGCCTTCCCCTCGCGGACAAACTGGGTGACTGCTCGTACGAGCTGGAGGTGCGCGGCATCGACGCCGTCCTGGTGTGGCGCAACGCGGACGGCAAGGTGGTCAAGGCCCCACCCGTGCAGGTGCGTAAGGAGCACGGCGACGAGCTGAAGGAGCTGAAGGCGACCGTCACGGACGTCGCGGCGACGCTGATCGCCACCCGCGACCGCCTGGAGGGGCTGCTGCGGCGGGACCGGGCGTGGACCGTCGAGCAGTGGCGGGAGCGTTTCCTGGACCACCCACTGGCCCGGACCCTGGCCCGGCGTCTCATCTGGACCGTCGACGGCGTGGCCTGCTGCTGGGGCGGCGACGCCCTGCGGAGCGTGGACGACAGGGTTGTCGAGCCCGCCAGCGACGCCACGGTACGGCTGTGGCACCCGGTCGACGACCCCGCCGCGGTCCAGGCCTGGCGGGACTTCCTGGGCCGGCACACGATCACCCAGCCGTTCAAGCAGGCGCACCGTGAGCAGTACCTGCTCACCGACGCGGAGCGCGCCACCGGCACGTACTCCAACCGGTTCGCCGCGCACATCGTGCGCCAGCACCGTCTCAACGCGCTGCTGTCCCGGCGCGGCTGGTCGTACGTCCAGCACCGCAACGACGGCGCCAGCTACGACCTGCCCTGGTTGGCCCTACCCGACTGGGGTCTGCGGGCCCAGCTGAACATCGCGGGCATCGAGGATCGTGCCGACGACGCGGTGTTCGACACGATGGGAACCGACCAGCTGTGGTTCGCCCGGGGTGAACGCACGCCGGTGCCGCTGGAGGAGATTCCGGCGGTCGTGCTGAGCGAGGTGATGCGCGACGTCGACCTGTTCGTGGCCGCGGCCGGCGTGGGCAACGACCCGAACTGGTACGACGGTGGCCCCCAGGGCCGGTACCGCGACTACTGGTCGCAGAGCAGTTTCGGCGACCTCACCCCGACCGCCCAGACCCGCCGGGAGGTGCTGGCCGAGCTGATTCCCCGGCTGGCGATCGCCGGCCGGTGCACGGTCACCGACCGGTTCCTCGAAGTGCGCGGTGACCTGCACACATACCGCATCCACTGCGGCTCGGGCAACATCCTGATCGCCCCGGACGACAGGTACCTGTGCATCGTTCCTGCCTCGGCGAAGGCGAAGGAGCCGGAGATGTTCCTGCCCTTCGAGGGCGACAGCCGGCTCGGCGAGATCATCAGCAAGGCGTTGCTGTTGGCGGCCGACAAAAAGATCAAGGATCCGGTGATCCTGCACCAACTCTGAGGCACCAACGGGAGCGGCCGTGCTGTCGCCAGGACCCGGCGACAGTTGTTGTTTCGCCACTGGCCGAACGAGTTCAGCGGCCTGGTGCCGGAGTCGGCGGGGTCGTGCTACCCCGCTGCCCCTACGCTGGCGACACGAGGGAATGGTAGGTACTGATGAACCAGCACGCAGCGGCACGTGCCAGGGCGATCCCTGACACGATCCGGGCAGACGTGGAGACGCTGTGGAGCTACCACGACATGCGCCACGAGTTGCGCCCGTGCGACGTGGGAATCGGGTTGGGCAGTCATGACCTCGGTGTGGCCGTCATCGCGACGCGCTTGTTTCACGAGGGGCTGTTCCCCAGGATCGTGTTCACCGGCGCGAACGCTCCGACGACCGTCGAGCGGTTCCCGAGCGGTGAGGCGGTGCACTACCGCGAGTACGCCGTCGAGCGGGGCGTTCCCGTGGAAGCGATTCTCGTGGAGCCGCGTGCGACGAACACCGCCCAGAACCTGGAGTACTCGCGTCAGATCCTGACCGAACACCGGATCCCGGTGAGGTCGGTGCTGATCATGTCGCGGCCCTACCAGCAGCGTCGGGCCTACGCCACCTGCAGGTTGATGTGGCCGGAGGTTGATGTGGTGTGCGCGTCGAACCCGCTCGAACTGGACGACTATGTAATCAGCATCGGTGACCCGCGGCGCGTGGTGGACATGCTGGTGGGCGACACGCAGCGGATCGAGGTGTACGCCGAGCGCGGGTTCGCGATCCCGCAGGAGATGCCGGACGAGGTGCGGACGGCGTTCGAACGCCTGGTGGCGGCCGGCTACACGAGCCGGCTGATATGAGCCCAGCTACCAGCGCGGCTCTCCTGACCGGACGCCCATCCGGTCGCTGAGTTCGACGGCCAGTCGGGGCGGCCGAGGGCGGGTGAGGATGTCCCGGACGAGGTCGCGGGAGAGCTGGTGGTAGCGCACCTGGTCAGCACCGATGACCTCTGCGTTCAGGAGCGCGGCGAGCGCGTCGTCGATGCGGTTCCATCGGGCAAAGGCTCGGGCGGTTTCGATGGCGTGGCGAACCTGTCGCTCGACGGGCACGGTGCTGGTGTCGAGTGGGGCGCCGATGGCGATGGCGCGCTGCACGTCGCCGAGTTCCATGGCCACGGTCGTCTTGTGGATCGTCACGTTGGTCGGCCCGAACGCGGTCCACACGTGGTTGCCATCGGCACCGAGCCGCTGTGCGGCGGCATCGGCCTCGGCGATGTGGGTGTCGGCGGATGCTCGGTCGTCGTCTCGAGCGGCGGCCAGCGCGCAGACGAGATGCAGGCTGCCGTAGACCGACAACAACTGCGGAGTCGCCTTGGCGAGCCGTGGTTCCAGAAACTGCGCTGCGGTGGCGGCGAGGCGGCGGGCTTGGGCGTATTCACCGATGGAGGCCAGGGAGTGCGCAGCAGAGCGGCTGAGTGAGCCGATGACGACGTGGTCGTGGCTGGCGTTGGCGGCGGCCAGCCCTCGGCTGGCTGCGGTCCACGCGAGGTCACCTTCGCCGAGCTTGGTGAGGAACAACGCGGCGAGCTGGTGGGCGTAGGCGGTCATCGCGTGCGCTCGCTGGCCGTTGTCTCCGTCGTACACCTCGGTGGCGGTGAGGCAGTCGTGGATGAGGTAGGGCAGCCGGCGGGCGAGGGTGCCGTACCGGGAGTGCTGGTAGGCGGTCCAGATCTCGGCGACGTCGTCCTCGATCTCGCGCAGTGCGGGAGCTTCGACGTCCCCCGTGCTGGCCAGCGTCGGCGCGAGGTGCCGATAGTCGTGGAGCGCGGCCCGCAAGGCCGGGATGGTCTCGCGTCCTGAGTCGTCCGACCACTCGAACAGGCTCGGTGCGCCGATCAGGTCGCCGAGGGACACGTCGAGGGCTTTGGCGATCGCGCGTATGACCGATAGCCGGTCGAGGTCTGCCCGGTTCGTCTCGACCTTGCGTAACCATTCCTGGGTCTTGCCGACCAGACCGGCCAGCACCTCCTGGGAGAGCCCTCGTCGACGCCGGTAAAAGGCGACGCGCTGGCCGATGGTCATGTCTTCCGTCATCCCTCGCACACCATCACCCTGCCCGCTGAAGGCCGCCGGACCCGGTACGGATTTTCCCGGTCCTCCACACGGGCCGCCCCTACGTTCAGTTCACCTCGGATCACCGGCGTGTGTCGATGCCGGTGTCGGGATGGCTGACAGGGAGCTGCAGATGGAGGGATCGATGGGCGGCGCAGCACACCACGGCTTGGGCCGCTGGCTCGGTCCGTCCGGGAGCGAACTGTCTCGGTGTTCTCCCCGCCTGCGTACCGCCATGAGGGCTGCGTGGGTGGGTGATCGGCGGCCTGCTCCCAGCCGCCGTGATGCGGCGGCGGGCTCGCCTTTCCCCCGGCGTGCCCGCCGCTCATCGTTCCTGGCGGGGGTGGCGGCATGACGGTGTACGTCTCGCGCAACGCGATGGCCGGTCAGTCCCGACGCACCGAGCCCAGGTGGACGTCCTCACAGGGGCGGGGGTGGCCCGCTGATCCGCCGCTGCTCACCTTCGTGTGGCGTCGGTTGTTCGAGCAGCAGGCCCGCGAGGGCGGTCGCCGATGACCGGGCAGCAGCGCCGTCTCGCGGCGAACCGGCTCGCGCCAGCCGAGGTGGAACATCTGCCGATGCGCCCGCTGTGGCTGTGCCGCCGGTGCGGGCAGCCGTGGCCCTGCGGTGCGGCGAAGCTCGCGCTCCTCGCGGAGTACCGGGAAGAGCCGATGAATCTGTTCCTCTACCTGGCCGGCTGCCTGCACGACGCGATCGACGACCTGCACCGGCTCAGCCCGAGCGTCACGGGAAGCGCCGCCGACATCTTCGACCGGTTCCTCGGCTGGCCCGCTCGCCGCACCCACGCCTACCGCGTCAACACCACCACGGCCGTCAGCATCGAAGAGGCCTCCTCGTGAACGGCATTGCCCTCATCAACTTCATCGGCCATCCGGCGATCGTCGGCAGCTTCCACACCCTGGTCGTGCAGCCGACCGCATCTGCAACCTCGGCTGCATCTACCGCTACCTGTCTGACCGGAGTATCCCCAGCCTGAGCGGCGCGGTCGCGCAGGCTTGTGCCGAGTCGATCGCACAGCAAGACAGCGGTCTCGTTCTACCGCGCACGCACGAGCCGGCTCTCCATGACTGTGAACTTGCGCTCGATCAGCCCGCCTTTGGGCGATCAGGAGCCGCCTGCCGAACGCGGCGCGTACATGATCAAGGCGACGCCGACGAGGCAGATGCCTGCGCCGATGACGTCCCACCGGTCGGGCCGGAACCTGTCGACGATGACGCCCCAGGCGAGGGATCCGGCGACGAACACGCCGCCGTAGGCGGCGAGGATGCGCCCGAAGTTGGGGTCGGGTTGGAAGGTGGCGACGAATCCGTACGCGCCGAGGGCGATGACCCCGGCGGCGATCCACCACAGGCCGCGGTGTTCGCGCCAGCCCTGCCAGATCAGCCACGCC
>NZ_JAGPXZ010000259.1:0-7519 GCF_018070305.1 Micromonospora sp. M51
GACCAGGGGAGTTCGGGCGCGCGGTGGAAGGTGATGCCGGCGGTCTCCCAGCGTGGGCCGTGGCCCGCCAGGCGGTCGCGGAAGCCGTTCCAGTCGTGGGTCGCCCGGGGCGACCAGCCCAGCTCGGCGATGGCGGGGAGCCGGGGCAGCAGCAGGAGTTCGATGTCGGCCAGCGAGGTGACCGATTCGGTCCAGAGCGGGGCCTCCACCCCGAGTACCGCCTCGGTGGGTACGTCGGCAACGTGCGTGCCGGGATCCCAGTCGTACGCCTTTCGCACGTCGATGAGTCCGGCCCAGTCGTGCCCGATCGGGGTGTCCGGGGCGTACTTCATGTCCAGGTAAGCGTGGTTGCCGGGGGAGATGATCAGTAGAGCGCCACGACGTACGGCCTCGGCGGTGGTGGGGTCTTCGCCGTTCGTGCCCCACCACTGCAGGACCCGCCCGTCGAGGTGGGCGGCCGGTGCGCGCTGGACCCGCTCGACGAAACCGGTGTAGACCTCGCCTTTGACCTTGAACGCCTCGTCGCCGCCGACGTGCAACCAGGGGCCGGGGGTGAGCGCGGCCAGCTCGCCCAGGACGTCGGCGACGAAGTCGTACGTCCGCTCGTCGGCAGGGTCAACGTAGCTGAAACCGACCTCGGTGCCGGTGTACGGCGGCGGCGCGATCTTGTCGGGTGCCAGCTCGGGGTACGCGACCAGCGCCGCGTTGGTGTGCCCCGGCAGGTCGATCTCCGGGACGACGGTGATGTGGCGGTCGGCCGCGTAGGTGACGATCCGCGTGTAGTCGGCCTTCGTGTAGTGCCCGCCGGGGCCGCCGCCGACCTCGGTGGTCCCGCCGAGGGTGGTCAGCTTCGGCCAGGAGTCGACGGCGATGCGCCACCCCTGGTCGTCGGTGAGGTGCAGGTGGAGATGGTTGAGCTTGTAGCGGGCCAGGTGGTCGACCACCCGCAGCACGTCCTCGACGGCGAGGAAGAGTCGTGCGACGTCGAGCATCGCGCCCCGGTAGGGGAACCGGGGTGCGTCGGTGATCGTCCCGCCGGGCAGCGCCCACCGTTCGGTGACCGGGTCGCGGCTCTCGATCGCCGCCGGTAGCAGTTGGCGCAGCGTCTGTACGCCGTAGAAGAGGCCGGCGGCGGTGCTGGCGGTGACGCGTACCCCGTCGGTGGTGATGTCGAGCCGGTAACCCTCCGCGCCGAGGTCGACGGTGTCGTCCAGCACCAGCGCGATGCCACCTGCGGGCTCCGGCGTGGTGGCGTCGGTGACCGGCAGCGGGTAGCCGGTGGCCGGACGCAGGAGGTGGGCGAGTTGCTCGGCGACCGCCAGCGCGGCGGGGTCGGCGGTGGCCACGATGACCGCTTCGGCCGGCAGCACCCAGTCCCCGGTCGGGTCCGGCTGGACCTGCTGCGGGGCGGGGACGACGTCGGCCAGCCGGTGTCGGGCCGGCGGGGCGAGCAGGTCGCCCGCCGCCCGCTCGGCGGCTTGGGCCAGCGTGGCCGCGTCGGCCTGGGCCAGCGTGGCCGCGTCGCCCTGGGCCAGCGTGGCCGCGTCGGCCCGGGCCAGCGTGGCCGCGTCAGGTTCCCGCGTCGGCAGCGGCACCGCGTCGGTGGCGGGGACGGCGGTGGGGCCGGGGGAGGGGGTGGTCGACACGGCGGCGACTCCGGGGGGTGTATTCGCGTCCGTTATGGCAAAAGTGAGGTTCACCGGCTGGCGTGGCGTCAAGCGTACGACGCTCGGCCGGGATGCGTGATGGTGCGCATGGAAGCGTTCCCAAAAACCGGTACGAACACGGATAGTCGTGATGGCTGTGCCAATTGTCACCGAACGGTCCCAGGTCACTCGATGGTCGCTTAACCTTCGCCCACCGACCGACGTTGACCCCGGGATTACCGGCGGTCCGTCCCGGGGAAGAAGAAACTGAACCTTCGTTAAGTGTCAATCCCGGCGCGTGTGTTGTGGAGGCTCTGGTGGCAGCGCAAGAGACCGTCGATCACAAGTACGTCTACGACTTCTCCGAAGGCAACAAGGACCTCAAGGACCTGCTCGGCGGCAAGGGGGCGAACCTCGCCGAGATGACGAACCTGGGCCTGCCCGTCCCGCCCGGATTCACCATCACCACCGAGGCGTGCCAGGCGTACCTGGCGACGGGCCAGGAGCCGGACGGGCTCGCCGGTCAGATCGAGGCGCACCTGGAAGCGCTGGAGCACGCGATGGGCAAGCGCCTCGGCGACCCGCAGGACCCTCTGCTGGTGTCCGTCCGCTCCGGTGCCAAGTTCTCCATGCCCGGCATGATGGAGACCGTCCTCAACGTCGGCCTCAACGACCAGAGCGTGGTGGGGCTCTCCGCCCAGGCCGGACAGAACGACAGGTTCGCCTGGGACTCCTACCGCCGTCTCATCCAGATGTTCGGCAAGACCGTGTGCGAGGTGCCGGGCGAGGAGTTCGAGCACGCGCTCGACGACGTCAAACACGCCAAGGGCACCCACAACGACCTGGATCTGGACGCCGACGACCTGCGCGGGCTGGTCGACGCGTACAAGAAGATCTTTGTAAAGCACACCGGGCGGGAGTTCCCGCAGCAGCCACGCGAGCAGCTCGACCTGGCCATCCGGGCGGTCTTCGAGTCGTGGAACGCCGAGCGCGCGGTGCTCTACCGCCGCCAGGAGCGGATCCCGGCCGACCTCGGCACCGCTGTCAACGTGGTCAGCATGGTCTTCGGCAACCTCGGGCCGGACTCCGGCACCGGCGTCGCGTTCACCCGTGACCCGGCCAGCGGCGCGCAGGGCATCTACGGCGACTACCTGGCCAATGCCCAGGGTGAGGACGTGGTCGCCGGCATCCGCAACACCGTACCGTTGCAGGAGTTGGAGCAGCTCGACAAGTCCTCCTACGACGAGCTGCTCGGCATCATGGCCCGGCTGGAGGAGCACTACAAGGACCTCTGCGACATCGAGTTCACCATCGAGCGCGGCAAGCTGTGGATGTTGCAGACCCGGGTCGGCAAGCGGACCGCCGCCGCCGCGTTCGTCATCGCCGGGCAGCTCGTCGACGAGGGCCTGATCGACCTGGACGAGGCGTTGCACCGGGTCAACGGGGCGCAGCTGGCCCAGCTGATGTTCCCCCGTTTCCAGCTCGACCACGACTTCCAGCCGGTCGCCAAGGGCATCGGCGCCTCGCCCGGCGCGGCGTCCGGCACCGTGGTCTTCACCTCCGCGCGGGCCGTCGAGATGGCCGCCGAGGGCAAGTCGGTGATCCTGGTCCGCCGGGAGACCAACCCGGACGACCTGAACGGCATGATCGCCGCCAAGGGAATCCTCACCTCGCGCGGCGGCAAGACCAGCCACGCCGCGGTGGTGGCCCGGGGGATGGGCAAGACCTGCGTCTCCGGTGCCGACGAGATCGACGTGAACGTCCCGGCGAAGCGGTTCACGGTGGCCGGGCAGACCGTCAACGAGGGCGACGTGGTGTCCATCGACGGCACCACCGGCAAGGTCTACCTCGGTGAGGTGCCGGTCATGCCCTCCGAGGTGGTGCAGTACTTCGAGGGCAGCCTCGACCCCGAGCACATCGACAACGCGCTGGTCCGGGCCGTACACCGGATCATGACGCACGCCGACGGCAAGCGGCGGCTCGCGGTCCGCACGAACGCCGACACCGGCGCGGACGCGGCCCGGGCCCGGCGCTTCGGTGCGGAGGGCATCGGGTTGTGCCGCACCGAGCACATGTTCCTCGGTGACCGGCGGGAGCTGGTCGAGCGGCTGATCCTGGCGCGCGGCGCAGATGAGCGGGAGGCGGCCCTGGCCGCGTTGCTGCCGTTGCAGCGGGCCGACTTCGAGGAGATATTCCGCGAGATGGACGGTCTGCCGGTCACCGTCCGGCTCATCGACCCGCCGCTGCACGAGTTCCTGCCGCCGTTGGAGCAGCTCGCGGTCAACGTGGCGGTCGCCCAGGAGCGCGGCGAGGACGTCGCCAAGGAGGAGGCGCTGCTCGCCGCCGTCCGGCGGATGCACGAGGAGAACCCGATGCTCGGGCTGCGCGGCGTCCGCCTCGGCCTGGTCATCCCCGGCCTGTTCGCGATGCAGGTGCGGGCCATCGCCGAGGCGGCCGTCACCTGCGCCCGCCAGGGTCGGGTCGCCAAGCCGGAGATCATGGTGCCGCTGGTCGGGGCCGTGCAGGAGCTGGAGACGGTCCGCGCCGAGGCCGAGAAGATCATCGCGGAGGTGGTCGGGGACAGCGGGGTCGAGGTGCTGATCGGCACCATGATCGAGGTGCCCCGGGCGGCGCTGACCGCCGGGCAGATCGCCGAGGCCGCCGAGTTCTTCTCCTTCGGCACCAACGACCTGACCCAGATGGGCTGGGGTTTCTCCCGCGACGACGTCGAGGGCGCGTTCTTCTGGCGCTACCTGGAGCTGGGCATCTTCGGCATCTCGCCGTTCGAGTCGATCGACCGCGACGGCGTCGGCCGGCTGGTGCGGATCGCCGCCGAGGAGGGGCGCGCCGCCCGGCCCGGCCTGAAGCTCGGCATCTGCGGTGAGCACGGCGGTGACCCCGACTCGGTGCACTTCTTCCACGAGGTCGGCCTGGACTACGTGTCCTGCTCACCGTTCCGGGTGCCGGTGGCGCGGCTGGAGGCCGGTCGGGCGGTCGTGGAGAGCGGCGGGTCGGACAGCCGCTGACGCACGTCGACGGCGGCCCGGCCGTCCGGGCCGCCGTCGACGCTCAGATCGGCGGGCGACGCCAGGTGGGTCGGGACGAGCGGCGCAACTGCGCCGGCAGGGTCGCCATCGGGGTACGCGTGGCCAGCGGGGCGTGCGCGTCCGGCACGGAGGTGGCGCCGATGCCCGTGCCACGGACGTCCAGGAACGATCCCGCCCGACGGGCCACCGCCCGCGCCTCCTCGTGCAACGCCTCCAGGTCCCCGACCGCCGACCCGGTGACGACTGTCAGCAGGGCGCTGCGCCCGGCCGGGTAGGTCACCACGCAACCGGTGGTGGTGCAGACCACCGACTCCCGGAACTCACAGTGCCCGACGGTGTCGGCCACCCGGTGACCGAGCCCGAAACTCGCGGCGGCGAGCGCGGCCAGATGGGTGGCGTCGGTGCGGGGCAGGTCGCTGGAGATGAGCAGCCCGTCGGTGCCGGCGAGCACCGCCCCGGCGATGTCGGGGCGGCGGTGGCGTAGCCCGCGTAGCTCCGAACCCATCACCGTGTCTGCGTCCACGAGCGTCACCCCTCATCGGTTGGCTCTGCGTGTCAGTCGCCTGGTCACGTTCCGCGCTGGGAACGCTACCGGTAGCCACTTCCGACCGCGAGCCCGTAACCCTCGGCGATCGGTTGGCAACTGGGGGCCAATCGGTGGTTGTGTGCCTTCCGTCGATGCGTCGCGGGTGCTTCGCGCGGTGGTGGCGGGCGTAATCTTGGCTCCCTCGCACACGGCCGATTGGGCGCCGCGTCGAACGGGAAGAGGTGACTGCATGACCAGTGTCTGGGAGAGCCTGACTGTCGACGCCCGCGATCCCGCCCGGCTGGCCCGCTGGTGGGCCGAGGCGCTCGGCTATCAGGTGGTCACCGAGAAGCCCGACGAGGTGGAGATCCGCCAGTCCGCCGACCGCCTGCCCGGCCTGGTCTTCGTGCCGGTCGCCGAGGGCAAGGAGCGCAAGAACCGCCTGCACCTCGACCTGCGCCCCGCCGACCAGGAAGCCGAGGTCGAGCGGCTGGTCGACATGGGCGCCCGGCACGTCGACATCGGTCAGGGCGACGTCGAGTGGACGGTGCTGGCCGACCCGGAGGGCAACGAGTTCTGCGTGCTCCGTGAGCGCGAGGAGTGAGCCGGTCTTGCGAGCCCCGCAGTCGCGAGTTGCGGAAACCCCGTGAGCGCGAGGAGTGAGCCGGTCTTGCGAGCCCCGCAGTCGCGAGTTGCGGAAACCCCGTGAGCGCGAGGAGTGAGCCGGTCTTGCGAGCCCCGCAGTCGCGAACTGCAGCGAATTGATGCGCGGAAGGGGTGACGCGGCGGACGCGCGGTTGGTCGAGGAGCCGCCCAAGGACACCGGGCACCGCCGGTCGCCGTACGAGCGCGACCGGGCCCGGGTGCTGCACTCGGCGGCGTTTCGCCGGCTGGCCACCAAGACCCAGGTGCACACCGCCGGCACTGACGACTTCCTGCGTACGCGGCTGACGCACTCGCTGGAGGTGGCCCAGATCGCGCGGGAGATGGGTGCCCGGTTGGGCTGCGACCCGGATGTGGTGGACGTGGCGGGGTTGGCGCACGATCTCGGGCACCCGCCGTTCGGGCACAACGGCGAGGCGGCGTTGGACCTGCTCGCCACGCCGTGCGGCGGGTTCGAGGGCAACGCGCAGACCCTGCGGGTGTTGACCCGCCTGGAGGCGAAGGTGCTCGCCCCGGACGGCTCGTCCGCGGGGCTGAACCTGACCCGGGCGTCGCTCGACGCGATCGGCAAGTACCCCTGGCCGCGCCGGCCGGGCGAGCGCAAGTTCGGGGTGTACGCGGACGACGCCGCCGTCTTCGACTGGATCCGGGCCGGTGCGCCGGGTGAGCGGCGCTGCCTGGAGGCCCAGGTGATGGACTGGGCCGACGACGTGGCGTACTCGGTGCACGACGTGGAGGACGGCATCCACGGTGGATACGTCACGTTGCGTCCGCTGTTGACCGACGCCGACGAGCGGGCGGCGCTCTGCGCGGACGTGGCCGCCGCCTATTCCGGGGAGTCCGCGTCGGACCTGGCCGAGGTCCTTGTCGATCTGCTGGCTGGCCCGTTGCTCGCTCCGCTCGCCGGGTACGACGGCAGCCACCGGGCGCAGGTGGCGTTGAAGGCGACCACCAGCGGGGTGACCGGGCTGTTCGTGTCCGCGGCGGTGGCTGCCACCGAGGAGCGCTTCGGTCCGGGCCCGCACCGCCGTTACGGTGCCGACCTGGTGGTGCCCCGACTGGTCCGGGCGCAGTGCGCGCTGCTCAAGGGCATCGCGCTGCGGTACGTGATGCGTCGCCGTGGCTTCCGGGGCCGCTATGAGCGGCAGCGGACGATGCTGGCCGAACTGGTCGCCGCGTTGGTCCGGCACGCCCCGGAAGGGCTCGACCCGATCTTCGCCCCGCTGTGGCGGGCCGCCCCGGACGACGCGGCCCGACTGCGGGTGGTGATCGACCAGGTGGCGTCGCTCACCGACCCGGCGGCGGTGACCTGGCACACCCGCCTGGTCGGTACTGGTGCACCCCCGACCGGCCACCAGCGAACTTAGGCTAACCTAACTGACATGACGGAACGCCCCAGGAACGTCACCTCGGCCCGGGTGCTGCGCACCGAGCGGCCCACCCCGCACCTGATCCGGCTCGTCCTCGGTGGGGACGAACTGGTCGGCCTGCCGGTGGGCGAGTTCACCGACCACTACATCAAGGTGGTGTTCCCGCAGCCGGGGGTGGCGTACCCGCAGCCGTTCGACCTCGCCGCGATCCGCCGGGACATGCCCCGGGAGCAGTGGCCCCGGCTGCGCGCGTACACGGTGCGGCGC
>NZ_JAGPXZ010000026.1:0-18384 GCF_018070305.1 Micromonospora sp. M51
GCCATGCCGGTCTCCGGCCCCGGCTCGGAACTTCAGCTGCGGTCGATGATGCCGGCGCCCACGCGGACGGTCGAGGACATCGAGCGGCTCGGCGCCGAGGCCGGCCTCCAGGTCTCCTGGCGCGGCCGCGCGGACGGCGGCCGGGACCAGAAGGTCGGTCATGGTCAACAGTTGCTGGAAGGGCGGGATCTCAGTCATCGCGGTGCACCTCGCTAGGGGTCGGCAGGGTCCGAGCGGCGGGCCGGCGGGATTCCGGCCCGCCGCTCCGGACCTGGTACTCGTTTCAGCAGCCGTCGTCGATGGTCTTCGAGACCACCTGGCCGCTCATCCAGCTGACGCCGGCGCTGACGATGGCGCAGCCGGGAGTCGTGGCGGGAGCGTCCGAGACGGCCGAGAGGTCGATGTCCTCGGCGGTGCTGTAGGTCTCGTAGCCCGCCAGCAGCTCCTCGATGTTGTTCGCCTTCTCCTGCATGTACCTCTCCTCTGTGTGCGTGGTGTTACCTGACGTCCGCCTGAGCGCGGACGGGATCGGGGAAGAGCTGGTCAGCAGGTCGCCTCGTAGGTGGCGGCGGTGAGGAAGCTGACCGCGGCGCTCGCGCAGTACCAGGTGGTCGCCGGGGCGTCCGCGACGGCGGAGACACCCAGGTCGTCGTCCGCCTCGAGGTAGGTCTCGTAGCTGGACACGAGCTCCATGATGTTGTCGCTCTTGGTGATGTCCGTGTTCACTTCTCTCTCCTTCGGGGAAGCACTGAGCTCCAAACTGGGAACGCCCCTGTTGACCCTCCCAGCAAGCGAGCTCAGGTCTTGGCGATGTGTTGTCGGTCGGTTTCAGACGGTGGTGTTGCGGGCCGGGTTGGTCGGGTCGATGCCGGCCTCCCGGACGCGTGAGACGATCAGCGAGTCGACCCGCTGGTGGTCGTCGGCGGCCTCCACCAGTGCCGCGGCCAGGACGGTGGCGCGGTGCTGGCCGAAGCTCAGCCCCTGCCTGCCGGACCTGCCGTCGACCGGTTCCCAGGCCGTGCCGACGCCGGGGGCGATCCGCTCGACGAACACCGACGTCTCGGGGCCGGTGCCGCGCAGGCCCTGGGCCAGCTCCGCCAGGTCGGCGGCGACGTGCTGCCAGTCGCTGCCCAGGTAGACCACTATCGCGTCGCGTCGGGGATAGAGCTCCCGGGCTGAGAGCACCTTCGCCCGGTACGGCACCTGGCTCTCCTCGAGGAACGTGAGCACCTCGCGCCAGGCCTCGACCGCGTGATCCACGTCGAGGACGTTGAGGTAGACCCGCAGCACACCCCGGGAGGTGTCCCGTTGCCGGGAACCGTCGACCAGGAAGAAGCCCGGTGACAGCGCGGCCCGCCACGGCGGTACGGCCAACCGCACCGGCTCGCCCGGGGCGTACCCGGTCGTGGTGATCGCTTCGATCGGCGCCCAGATCCGCAGGCCCTCACGTTCGACGAGGATCCGTCCGCGTCCGGCGGCGTCGCGCTGGACGGTGGACCGGACGACGGCCCCGACCTGGATCTGCCGGTGCGGCACGGCCGCGGTGAAGCGTTCCTCGAGTGCGTCCTCCCGCAACCGGGTCGGCACCTTGCCGTCCGGCTGGCCGGAGTGCAGCACGTTGTAGATGGATTCGGCGAGCAACCGGCGAAGCTCGCGGGGGAAGTCGGCGACGACCTCGCGACCACCGATCACGGCAGTGGTCCGGTCCGGGGAGACCCGGATCTGACGGACCGCGTCCCGGATCGCGGGGGCCAGTTCCCCGGCCAGTGGTTGGGCTTGCAACGTCATCGGGCACCTCCAAAGCCGAGGGTGGTGGCGAACTTCTCGGGGTTGACCAGCGCGGCGCGGCCGACGCCGGCGGCGGCGCGCTGGATGGCGGACAGCCGCGACGAGGACAGGGCGCCAGCGACCAGCCGGTCCAGCAGGTGCCAGCCGGCGAAGGCGGTCGCGCGGACCGCGAGGCCCGCATCGATGTCCGGCCGGACGTCGGTGTACGCCCGCCAGAACTCGTGCACCAGCGGCAGCAGTCGGCGCATCTTCTCGACACCGCGTTGCAGGACCAGCTCGTGGGTGAACTCGGTGTCGACGAACGCCTCGTCGCCCCGATTGGTGACCAGGTCGAGCACCGACCGGTAGACCCACTCCCCGGCGAACGCGCCGACGTCACGGGCCGGGTCGGCCAGTCGGAACTCCTCCCAGTCGGTGAGGAACAACCCGTCCTCGGCGACCAGGAACTGGTCCACCCGCAGGTCGCAGTGCGAGGGGACGCGGGGAGCGTCCCGTTCGGCGTCGCGCAGGCGCTGCACCGCGGCGATCAGCTCGGGGTCGTTCTGCAACAGCCGCCAGGCCTCGATCTCGCCGGCACTCGACTTGAGGAACACCGAGAGCGGCAGGCCCTGCAGGAACGTGACCGGCGGGAACCCGGGCGGCGACTCGTCGAGGCGCAGGCCCTCCGGTGGCGGGGTCGCGTGCAGGTGGCCGATCGCCCGGCCGACCTGCTGCGCGTGGGCCAGGCTGAAGGTCTCGTCGACCATCAGCGCGGCACCGTTCACCGCGTCGTTGATTCGTTCGAAAACGACGATCCGGTGGTCGGGGTGGCTGCCGATGAACTGCGGCCAGTGCACATTATCGAAATTGGCCTTCGCGGCGTAGGCTTCGAAGTCGAGCAGCCTGCGCATTCTGTTCTTGGTGTCTTCGACCTGTCCGGTGAGGCGCTTGACGAAAACGTCCCGACCGCTTTCGGTGACTCCCGACCAGGCGTCGTTACGGCCGATTGGAGCAGAGACAGTGTCCCGTACGAACGGGCCGACACCCAGCTCCACCAGCACTTCGTCAACCTCGGGGACCGAGTCCAAGTCGATCGGCATCACGTGTTTCGTGACCACCGTCGCCACCTCCAACAATTCTCGGACGGGCACGCCAAGGCGCAGCCAACGTTCAGTTGAATATTCCGGCGAGGGTGCCGGACCCGGTCTTCCGCCTGCCTTTGCGACTGTCTTTCTGTCGTACCGGCGAGCGGCGTGGTTGAAGATAATCACGACCGGGTAGGACCCGGCAAGGCATCGATGTCGGGCCGTATTAAATTCGTTTCTACGGGCCGCGGCATTTTGTCCGATGTACCGGTTGGCCGAACCCGACAGGACGGCCGGTCAGCCGGCGAAACCCCAGGTCAGCGCGGATCGACGGGGGTTAAACCCCGGAATTTCCCGGGTTCCAACTTTCGCAACTGGGCGATCCGCTGGCCCAGCGACGGCGAGGCCGCCGCAACGGCCCGCTCGGATGCGCCAAAGTGGCTGGTCAGGGCCCGTCCAGCGGTCCGCGCGACAGCACCGGGCGACCGGTCGTCGGGTCTGCCACGTACCCCGAAACACTGCTGTAGACATTTATGATCTTCTGATGCAGACGACTGTGGATCGAACGGGACTCGGCAGACTCATCTCCGCGGCCGGGGGCAGCGCCGACGGCATCACGGCGGTGATCGACGACCTCGGGGCGGACGCCGTCGCCGCCACCGCGGTCCGCGAGCTGCTGCACCGGGCGGACGTGCCGGCGGGCCCCGACGTCGCCGTCCAGGTGGGACTGCGGCACGGCGACGCGACGATCCGGTACGGGCTCCAGGTCGGGTCGGCGGGGGTCGCACACCTCCCCGAGCCCGTCGGGACGCCCGACGCGTCGCTGACCCAGGACCTCACCGAGGTGGTCCGCAGCCTGTTCGGGCCGCGCGGCGCGCAGTCCAGCGCGAGCCGGGTGGTCCACTGGGGGCACCTGGAGGACCCGTCGGCGTTCGACCGCCCACTGCCCGCCTACGACGTGGTCCGCCGACTCGTGGACGCGCTCGACCGGCCGTACGACATCGGCCTGGCCGAACTCTGCGTCCGCTACGGCTCCGACAAGTGGGGCCACCACACCTACCCCCGCCGGTACGAGCAGCACTTCGGCCCGCTGCGCGACCAGCCACTGACCATCCTGGAGATCGGGGTGGGCGGGTTCGGTGACCAGCACCGCGGCGGGGCGTCACTGGAGGTCTGGCGGCGCTACTTTCCCCGGGCGCTCGTCTACGGGCTCGACATCGTCGACAAGTCGCACCTCACCGACCAGCGGGTCACAGTGCTGCAGGGCGACCAGTCGTCCCCCGCCGACCTGGCCCGGGTGGTGGAGGTGAGGGGCCGGCCGGACATCGTCATCGACGACGGCAGCCACGTCAGCGCCCACCTGCTCGCCTCGTTCGCCTCCCTCTTCCCCGTCCTGCGCCACGGCGGCCTGTACGTCATGGAGGACCTGCAGACGTCGTACTGGCCGACCTTCGGCGGTCGGGCCGGGACCTACGACGACCCGGCGACGAGCCTCGGGTTCCTCAAGACGCTCGTCGACGGCCTGCACCACGAGGAGATCGTCGGACGGACCCCTGCCTTCACCGACCCGGACATCGGGGGCGTGCACTTCTACCACAACCTGGCGTTCGTCGAGAAGGAGCGCAATCTGGACGGCGGAGCGCCGTCCTGGATTCCCCGGGGAGTGCGGCAGCGCGCCGGCGTGCCGGACTGACAGCGGCGCGCGAACGTCTCAACCAGCGTCGCGTACCTCCCGCTCGCCGTTCGCCCGGGACAACCGGCCCGGCCACCAGATCTTCGGCCCGATGTCGTACGCGAGCGCGGGCACCAGCAGCGAGCGGACGACGATGGTGTCGATCAGCACCCCGATCGCGACAGCGGTACCCAGCTCGACGAGCACCACAAGCGGCAGGACGGCGAGGGCGGAGAACGTCGCGGCGAGCACGATGCCGGCGGAGGTGATCACGCCGCCGGTGACGGCGAGACCGGAGAGCACCCCGGCGCGGGTGCCGCGCTTCACCGACTCCTCGCGGACCCGGCTCATCAGGAAGATGTTGTAGTCGATGCCGAGCGCGACCAGGAAGACGAACGCGAACAGCGGGAACGACGAGTCCACGCCGGGGAAGTCGAAGACGTGGCGGAACAGCAGCGCGCAGAGACCGAGGGTCGCCGCGAAGCTGAGCAGCACGGTGGCGATCAGCAGCACCGGAGCGAGCAGCGCGCGCAGCAGCAGGGCCAGGATGACCGCGATGACCACCAGCACCACCGGGATGATGACGTTCTGGTCGCGCTTCGCGGCGTCCGAGGTGTCCACGTTGATCGCGGTGAAGCCGCCGACCACCGCGTCCGCGCCGGGCACCTGGTGTACGGCGACCCGCAGCTCGCGGATGGTCCGTTCGGCGCCGTCGCTGTCGGGTGGGTCGGCCAGCGTGGCTTCCAACTGCACCCGCCCGTCGACGACCTTCGGGGCGGCGTTCGCCTCGGGTGGGCCGGTCTGCGGCCCGGTGGTGAGAGGGCGGACGTCGGCGACGCCGGGGACGTCCTTCGCGACCTGGGCGACCTGCCGGGCGGTCTGCTCGGTGGTGAAGATGGTGGCCGGGCTGCCGGTGCCGGCCGGGTAGTGCCGGGAGATCACTTCCTGGCCGTCCACCGAGTCGGTGCGCTGGGTGAAGAGGTCGGACTGGCCGAGGGTGGTGGCGCCGAGCTGGGTGAGGCCGAGCGTCAGCACTGCCAGCACCACGGCGGTGCTCAGCCAGATCGGCCGGGCGTGCCGGGCGACGAAGCCGGCGATGCGGCTCCAGATGCCGTGTTCGGCCCGTGGGTCGGCCTGGTCGGCTTCGGGCCGTCGGGGCCAGAACGCCCACCGCCCGCCGAGCACCAGCAGCGCGGGCAGGAAGGTGAGCATCACCAGCAGGGTGGCGCCGATGCCGATGGCGGCGACCGGGCCGAGCGCCCGGTTGGAGTTGAGGCTGGACAGCAGCAGGCAGAGCAGGCTGACGATGACGGTGCCGCCGGAGGCGATGATGGCCGGCGCGGCACCCTTCCAGGCGGCGCGCATGGCGTCCCAGGGCCGGTCGTGCTGGTGCAGCTCCTCCCGGTAGCGGGCGATCAGCAGCAGCGCGTAGTCGGTGCCGGCGCCGAAGACCAGCACGGTGAGGATGCCCTGGGCCTGCCCGTTGAGCTTGAGCACGTCCGCGTCGGCGAGCAGGTAGACGAAGACCGAGGCGAGGGCGTACGACATGCCGGCGGCGAGCAGCGGGAAGATCCAGAGGACCGGGCTGCGGTAGACGACCAGCAGGATGATCAGCACCACGACCAGGGTGACCAGCAGCAGTGGGCCGTCGATCGCCGAGAAGACCTCGATCAGGTCGGCGAGCAGGCCGGCCGGGCCGGAGACGTCGACGGTGAGGCCGTCCCGGTCGCCGCCGGTGATGTCGCGCAGTTGCTCGACGACCGCGCCGATCTCCTCTCCCTCGGCGTCGTCCACCGGCACGACGACCTGCAGTGCCTGGCCGTCCTCGCTTGGGATGGGCGGGGGCAGCGGGGTGACCACGCCGGGGATCTGGGCGAACCGGGCGGCGTCGGCGCTGACCCGTTGCCGGTCCGCGTCGGTGATCCCGGAGCGCCGCTCGTAGACGACCAGCGCCGGGGTGGTCTGCCGGTCGACGAACTCGCCGGCGAGATCCTGGGCACGGGTCGCCTCGGCGTCGGTGGGCAGGAAGGCCGCGTTGTCGTTGGTGGCCACCTCGCTCAGACGTCCTGCGTACGGGCCGGACACGCCGCCGATCACCAACCAGGCCAGCACGACCGCCACCGCGATCAGCGTGGCCCTGCCGCCTCGTCCGGACATCCGCACTCACCTCAAGGATCGACGCATCAATCGACGCAGCGGGAGCCTCAGTCGACATCGACCATCCTGCCGGGCAGGCAGGTCCAGGGTGGGTGAAACAGGGTCACACACACGAAAACGCCCGTCGGCATCAGGCCGACGGGCGTTGGGTGGAGAAGCTCCCCCGATTGGACTCGAACCAATAACCTGCCGGTTAACAGCCGGCTGCTCTGCCAATTGAGCTACAGGGGATCGTGCACCGCCCGGAATCGGATCTCGCCGACGCCGTGCGACGGGACAAGAGTACAGGACTTTCCCCCGTGGCGGTCCAGTGGGTTACACCCGGGCACCTGATGATCGACATCCGCAGGTCAGGTGCCACGACACATCGACATACAGGGTAAATCGCCATCCCGGCCCAGACATGCTTGAGCGGAGAGCAGGATGGGTAGTTAGCTGCGGACAGAGGACGCAGGCGCGAACAGGTCGCCTTCCGACGGGGCAACTCACCGGGAGGATGACGGCGCGTCAGGTACGGAAGGAGCCGCCATGCGCGGAAAGATCATGTTTCTTGGCGGGCTGGCTGCGGGATTCGTCCTGGGCGCCCGTGCCGGCCGGGAAAAGTACGAAGAGCTCGTGGTTCGGGGCCGCAAGGTGCTCGACCACCCGACCGTCCAGGAGGCGGCCGGGGTCGCGCAGGCCCAGGCCAACAAGCTCTACAGCGAGGGCAAGGACAAGCTCGGCCAGACCAAACTGGCCGAGAAGCTGGGCACCGGCAACGGCAGCACCGGCAAGCAGGAGCTGACCGCCGCCGACGACGCGTTCGCCGGCACGCCCGCCACCGTGGGCGCCAAGGCGGGCACCAGCACGGTCGGCACGACCTCCGGGTCGCCGTCGTCCACGAACCCCCGCACCAAGCCGTCCGGCTCGGGCACGAACGCCAGCACGCTCTGACCACACGCACGTACACGGGCCGGCCGCCGCAGGGCGACCGGCCCGTGGTCGGTCCGGGATGCGATCAGTCCTTGCTGCTGAACGCCGCGTCGAAGGCGGCGCTCGGTGCGTCGAAGGCGAGCCGGCGGACGAACTGCAACGCCTCCGGGGCGCCGACCAGCCGGTCCATCCCCGCGTCTTCCCACTCGACCGAGATCGGGCCGGTGTAGCCGATCGCGTTCAACGCGCGGAAGCAGTCCTCCCAGGGCACGTCGCCGTGGCCGGTGGAGACGAAGTCCCACCCGCGGCGCAGGTCCGCCCAGGGCAGGTGCGAGGCGAGCCGGCCACGCCGGCCGTCCCCGGTACGCACCTTCGCGTCCTTGCAGTCCACGTGGTAGATGCGGTCGGCGAAGTCGAAGATGAAGTTCACCGGGTCCAGCTCCTGCCACACGAAGTGCGACGGGTCCCAGTTCAGCCCGAACGCGGGCCGGTTGCCGATCGCCTCCAGCGTCCGCTTCGTCGTCCAGTAGTCGTACGCGATCTCGCTGGGGTGCACCTCGTGGGCGAACCGCACCCCCACCTCGTCGAACACGTCGAGGATGGGGTTCCACCGGTCGGCGAAGTCCTGGTAGCCGCGCTCGATCATTGCCGGCGGCACCGGCGGGAACATCGCCAGGGTGTGCCAGATCGACGAACCGGTGAAGCCGACAACGGTCTTCACCCCGAGCTTCGCCGCCGCCCGCGCGGTGTCCTTGATCTCCTCGGCGGCCCGCTGTCGAACCCCCTCGGGCTCTCCGTCGCCCCAGATGCGGCCGGGCAGGATGTCCTGGTGCCGCTCGTCGATCGGGTGGTCGCAGACCGCCTGGCCGACGAGGTGGTTGGAGATCGTGAAGACGTGGAGGTTGTACTTCGCGAGGGTCTCCTTCTTCCGCTCGACGTACGAGTCGTCGGCGAGCGCCTTGTCGACCTCGAAGTGGTCGCCCCAGCAGGCGATCTCCAGACCGTCGTAGCCCCACTCGGAGGCGAGCCGGCAGACCTCCTCGAACGGAAGATCGGCCCACTGGCCGGTGAAGAGCGTGATGGGTCGCGCCATTGTCCTTCTCCCCTGTTGTGATGGGGATTCCCTGTGCGGACCGGGGCGAGGGGTGACCGGACGTACGCGGCGTTCGCGCTGTCACCGGTGGGTGCGGAACACACCTGGGCCCGGCGGGTTGCGCCTCCCACCGGGTCACCGGCCACCAGCACGGTCGCCGCCCTCAGCCTATTTCCGAGGTGCCCGATCGGGGAAGCCCTGGAGTCGACAGTTCATCCGATCATTTCCTCGGGGGCGGGCAGGACCGCCCGTACGGTGAAGCCCCCTCCGGCGCGCGGGCCGGCGGAGAAGGTGCCGCCGAGCCGCTCGGCGCGCCTGCGTACCCCGAGCAGACCTCGCCCGGCGACCTGGCTGCCGCCGCCTGCCGGGGCGGGCCCGACGCCCTCGTCGCGGATCTCGATGGTGATGCCCGCGGCGTCGTAGCGCAGGCGGACCCCGACCGGAGCGCCCGGCGCGTGCCGGCAGGCGTTGGTCAGCGCTTCCTCGATGATCCGGTACGCCACCACGTCGACCGGGCCGGGCAGCGGCCGGGGTTGCCCGGCCATGCTCCACCGCACCGGTTGGCCGGCGGTGAAGCCCTCCACCAAGGCGTCGAGACGGTTCAGGCTGGGCGTCGGCTCGGACGGGTCGTCGGGCTCCTCCGCCCGGCCCAGCGCACCGAGCAGCTGATGGCCTCGCGCCAGCACCGTCCCACGCCACTGCGCGAACAACCCCATGCTGGTCAAGGTACGGCAGCCAGCTGTGAAGCGGTCGGCGGCGTCCACGCAATGTGCCGCATCCGAATGCCCCGGCAGCGGTGCGGGGATCAGCCCACACCGAGGCTCCGACTCCCCCGCAACCCCGCGCCCACGGCGGCCGGGCGAAGCGGTGATGGCGGGCCGGCGGGCGAAGCAGTGATGCCTCTGAGTCATCAGGATGACTCAGAGGCATCACGCTCGTTGGCGACACCGCTCGTCGCGCTTGTGCCGAGGCGGAGGGGCCGACGACGCGGGTCGCAGCCCCTCCGGGATCAGTCGGTCAGGGCAGGGTCCACTTCTGGTTGGCGGCGTTGAGGCAGGTCCAGAGGTGCACGATCGTGCTGTCGGCGGAGTTGTTGCCGGAGACGTCCAGGCACTTGCCCGACGACGGGTTGCGCAGGGTGCCGTCGGACTGCGCCGCCCAGTTCTGCGCGCCGGTGCCGTTGCACGTCCAGAGCTGGATCTTGGTGCCGTCGGCGGTGCCGCTGCCGTTGACGTCCAGGCACTTGCCGAGCGCCTTGATCGTCGAGTTCGGCGTCACCGTCCACGTCTGCGCCGCGCTGCTGTTGCAGGTGTAGATCTGGATCTGGGTGCCGTCGGCGGTGGCACCGTTGCGCACGTCCAGGCACTTGCCGGCGAGACCCTTGATCGGGCCGACCCCGGTGCTGCCGCCGCTCCCCTTGACCAGTGTGAAGTCGTCCACGTCGAAGAGCCCGGTGCCGCTACCGGTGAAGGTGAGATACAGGTTCTGGGTGCCGGACGGGACGTTGGACAGCGCCGTGGTGACGTTGGCGAAGGTCGTCCAACTGCCGGTGTTGGGCACGGCGACCGAGCCCAGCACCGGGCCGGTGGCCGAACCGGTGCGCACCTGGATGGTGCCGCCCGCGCCGCCGGAGACGACCCGGGACGTGAACGAGGTGACCCCGGTTAGGTTGACGCCGTTGTAGGCGGCCCAGTCGCCCGGGTCGATGTAGCCGATGGTCTGCCCGCCGTTGGCGCCCGCCTTGGTGAACGCGGAGACGCCGTTGGCCGCGCTGAACGTCTCGGCCTGGATCGTGGTGTTGCCGGTCGGCGGCGGCGTGGTGCCCAACTCCTTGATCCGGATGTTGCGGAACGAGGCGTCGTCACCGGTGCCGTGGTTCTGGATGCCGATGTGGCCGGCCAGCGATCGGACCGGGTTGGTGTTGGTGAAGTCGTTGATCTTCACGCCGTTCAGGAAGATCTGCAGCCGCTCCCCCTCGACCAGCAGTTCGTAGGTGTTCCACTCCCCCGGGGCGTTCAACGCCGCGTCGCGAGCGGCGATGTCGGCGGACTTGAAGGTGTAGACCGCGCCGGTGGTGCGGTCGGTCGCGTCGGTGGCGTCGATCTGGATCTCGTAACCGTTGTCGACCGCCGACCACGGGTCACTCGACGGTGGGAAACCGATGAAGATGCCGGAGTTGTCGTCACCGGCCAGCTTCCAGTCCAGCTTCAGCGAGTAGTTGGTGAACTGCTTGGCGTTGTACCAGAACAACCCCATGCCGCCGACCGAGGTCAGGGTGGCGTCGGAGTTGGTGAAGCTGCCCGGGCCGGCCTGTGACCAACCGGCCGTCGAGCCGTTGAACAGCGGGGTGTAGCCGGTCTCGGGCCGGCAGTCGGCCTTGCTCCGACCGGAGGCGTACCGGATGCCGCCGAGCAGGTGGTTGCGGAACGCCGGCTCCGCGTACGACGCCTGGGTGTGCCCCGCGCCGGTGTAGAAGGACCGGCCGCCGCTGTAGCTCTTGCACCAGCTCAGCGGGTGGTCGGCACCCATGCCGCCGCCGGAGTACGACGACTCGTCAAGGGTGGCCAGCACGTGCGCGGTCGACCGGGCGTTGGTGCGGTAGTTGTACCACTCGTCGGTGCGGGTCCAGGTCTGCGGCAGGTGAGCGGTGGCCGCGTGGCCCCGGTCCTCCACCTTCATGTTGGCCTGCTGGATCGCCGGGTGCGAGGCGAACCACGCGCCCACCAGGTTGCCGTAGAACGGCCAGTCGTACTCGGTGTCGGCGGCGGCGTGCACACCCACGTACCCACGGCCGGAGCCGATGTACGACTCGAAGGCGGTCTGCTGGCTGGCGTTGAGCACGTCGCCGGTGGTGTTGAGGAAGACGACCGCCTCGTACTGGTTCAGGTTGCTGGTGGTGAACGCGGCGGCGTCCTCGGTCGCGGTGACGGTGAAGTTGTTCGCCGCGCCCAGGTCGCGGATGGTCTGGATGCCGACCGGGATCGCGTCGTGCCGGAAACCGGCGGTCTTGGAGAACACCAGCACGTCGTACGGGGCGTCGGCGGCGCTGGCCGGGGTGGCCGGGGTGGTACAGGCGATGACGGCGAGTGCGGCCATTGCCGCACCGAGGACGGGTCGCAGGCGTCTGCGCATATCGCTCTCCTAATTGCGGTTAGGAGGGGCCCCTCGCACCACACTAGGCGTTGTCGAAGGGCCCCTCCCGCCAGCTCAGGGCTGGGTCCACTTTTGGTTGGCGGCACCGCTGACACAGGTCCACTGGAGGACCACGGTGCTGTCGTCGGAGATTTTACCGGAGACATCGAGGCACTTGCCGGACGACGGGTTGCGGAGCGTGCCGTCGGCCTGGGCGGCCCAGTTCTGCGCGGCCGTGCCGTTGCAGGTCCAGAGCTGGATCTTGGTGCCGTCCGCGGTGCCGGCACCCGAGACGTCCAGGCACTTGCCCAACGACTTGATCGTCGAGTTCGCGGTGACCGCCCAGGTCTGCGCCGCGCTGCCGTTGCAGGTGTAGATCTGGATCTGCGTGCCGTCGGCGGTGGCGGCGCCCCGCACGTCCAGGCACTTGCCGCCCAGGCCCTTGATCGGCCCGGTCCCGCTGGCCGGCGGCGTGCCGGTGACGAAGGTGAACGCGTCCAGGTCGTAGAGCGCCCCGGTGCCCGACCCGGCGAAGGTCAGGTAGAGGGTGGTCGTGCCGGTCGGCGGATTGCTGATCGTCCCGGTGACGGTGGTGAAGGTTTCCCAGCCGCCGGTGACCGGGACCGTGGCCGAGCCGAGCACCGTGCCGGTGGCCGAGCCGGCCCGGACCTGGAGGGTGCCACCGGCACCCGCCGAGGAGACCCGGGCGTTGAACGAGGTCACGTTGCCCAGTCGGTACGGCTGGAAGGCGATCCAGTCGCCGTTGTTGATGTCACCGACGGTCTTGCCACCCTCGGCCGGGGTCTTGCTGAACACGTTGATCCCCGACGAGGTGGCGTAGAACTCGGCCTGACGGTGCCGTGGCGGCAGCGTGTGCTGGGTGTGCGTGGTCAGCCCACCGGCGTCGGTGTACTCGGCGTCGAAGATCGCGAAGATGTTCGCCGCGTCGTCGTGCTCACCGTCGACCGGGATGGTGATCGATCCCGAGCAACCGGTCTTCGAGGTGATCTGGTGCCCGTGCTGGTCGTGCCCGAGCACGTAGGTCATCTTGACCTTGGTGCAGTCGATGGTGCCGTCCTCCGGGTCGGTCACCGTGATGCTGTACGGCACGGTGTCCCCGAAGCTGAACAGCTGACCGTTACCCGGGTTGTTGATCGTGACCGTGGGCGCGGTGTTGCCGACGCTGATCTGCACGCTGCTGCTGCCGGTGGCGCCCTGCGGGTCCCGCACCGTCAACGTGGCGGTGTAGGTGCCGTTGGCGTTGTACGTCTTCGACGGGTTCGCCGAGGTGGAGGTGGTTCCGTCACCGAACGCCCACGAGTAGGTGAGCGCGCCGCCCTCGGGGTCGGACGAGCCGGCCGAGGAGAACGCCACGGTGAGCGGGGCTGCCCCGGACGTGCGGTTGGCGCTGGCCTTCGCGGTGGGCGCCCGGTTGCCGCCGCCGACGTAGTCGAAGCGGTAGAGCGCCGAGTTGGCGTCACCGTTGAAGTAGCCGGTGCCGTAGTCGAGCACGTAGTACGCGCCGTCCGGGCCGAACGCGGAGTCCATCACCTGCTTGCCGACCCAGGGGAAGGTGTCGATGGTGCCCCGGGAGCCGTCGGCGTTGACGTGGATCGGCTTGATCCAGCCGCGGCCGAACTCGGTGGCGAAGAACTGCCCGTCGAACGACTGCGGGAACTTGGTGGTGGAGGTCGACGAGGCGTTGTACCGGTAGACCGGGCCGCCCATCGGCGACTCGGAGCCACCGCCGAACTCGGTCGGGGTGCCGGCGTCGCCGGCGTACCGGATCCAGGCCGGCTGGGCCGGCGGCAGGGTGGTCAGGCCGGTGTTGCGGAACGAGTTGTTCGTCGGCCCGCCGGTGCAGTTGTACTTCGCGCCACTGGTGTTCGTCGCGAAGTCCCACTCGTTGTACGTCTCGGTGCTGGTGTTGGTGCCGGTGCAGTACGGCCAGCCGTAGTTGCCCGGTGCGGCGACCCGGTTGAACTCGACCTGGCCGGACGGCCCTCGGGTGGAGCTGGTGGAGCCGGCGTCCGGCCCGTAGTCACCGACGTAGACCACCCCGGTGGCCTTGTCCACGCTGATCCGGAACGGGTTGCGGAACCCCATCGCGTAGATCTCCGGCCGGGTCTTGGCCGTGCCGGGGGCGAACAGGTTGCCCGACGGGATGGAGTACGTGCCGTTGGCGTTCACCTTGATCCGCAGGATCTTGCCGCGCAGGTCGTTGGTGTTGCCGGCGCTGCGCTGCGCGTCGTACGCGGGGTTGCGGTTGGTCCGCTCGTCCAGCGGCGAGTAGCCGGCGGACTCGAACGGGTTGGTGTCGTCGCCGGTGGACAGGTAGAGGTTGCCGGCGGCGTCGAAGTCGATGTCCCCACCGACGTGGCAGCACAGGCCCCGGTTGGCCGGCACGTCGAGCACGTCGACCTTGCTGGACTGGTTGAGCGTGAAGTCCGCGTTGAGGGTGAACCGGGAGAGCCGGTTGACGCCGTTCCAGGCCGAGAAGTCGGTGCCGGTGGCCGGCGCGTCACCGCCGGGGGTGGAGAGCGGCGGGGCGTAGTAGAGGTAGATGTACCGGTTGCTGGCGAAGCCCGGGTCGACCCCGACGCCCTGCAACCCCTCCTCGTCGTGGGTGTAGACCGACAGGGTGCCGATCACACTGGTGGTGCCGCCCGCGTCGGTGCGGCGCAGGGTGCCGTTGCGGGCGGTGTGCAGGGGTGATCTGATCGCGCCCTCAGAGAATCTTTCATCTTTCGATGGATGGGAGCCCCATGCCCAGGTTCCGGCGTACCGCGCTCGCCGCGGGACTCACGATCGCCATGGCCGCGTTGTCGACCGCCGTCGCGCTGCCCGCACCCGCGTCCGCCGCGCTGCCCACCGCCGCGGTGGCGCTCGGAGACAGCTTCATCAGTGGCGAGGGCGCCGGGGCGTACACCCCGGTGATCGACGTCAACGGCGTCAGCCAGGGCTTCCCCGGCTGGACGGCGGCGAACAACAACGCGTTCTTCTGCCACCGCTCGGCGAACGCCTCGCTCCACCAGGCCAACCTGCCGGGCATCCAGAACCGGTTCAACCTGGCCTGCTCCGGCGGCCAGCCGCACGACATCGCCAACGCCTCCCAGGCGCGGGCCAACGGTCGTACCGTGGCCTCGCAGCTGAGCCAGCTGCGCACCGTCGCGCAGACCCAGGACATCGACCTGGTGCTGATCGGCCTCGGTTCCAACAACAGCTCGTTCACCTTCGGCAGCGTCGCGGAGAAGTGCGCCAACCGGTTCATCGCCGACGCCTGGACCGGCTGGTGGGAGTTCTGGGCGTACCTGAACGGCCCGGTGGAGCAGAAGCCGTGCAGCGACGCCGACCTGGCCACCGCCGCGCAGCTCAGCGCCGCGACCGCGGAGACCACGGCGGCCGTACGCCAGATCCTCACCACCCTCGACCAGGTGGACGCGGACGGTCAGCACCGGGTGGTGTTCCAGGACTACACGAACCCGCTGCCGCTGGACCTGAACCAGACGTTCCACGAGGAGGACGGCCGGGACGACACCCGGGACAAGTTCCGTGACCTCGGCGCCGAGCGGTACGCGGGCGGGTGCCCGATCCACCGGGCCAGCCTGGCGCCGGGGCACCGCTTCTCCCAAGGCCTGGGCAGCATCGTGAAGTCCACCAGGGACACCCTCGCTGCCGAGTTCCCGGCCGACGACCTGGTGTACCTGAACGTGCAGCAGGCCTTCAACGGTGCCCGGCTCTGCGAGCAGACCGGCAGCCCGACCGGCGCGCTGGCCACTCCGATCCGGCTTCAGGACGGCGCGACCGGCACCTTCGTCACCAGCCTCGCCGGCAAGGACAAGATCGCCATCCAGCGGATCGCGAACACCTGCGTCAGCTACTTCCAGACCTGCCAGGAGTCGTGGCACCCGAACGCCACCGGGCACCAGGTGCTCGGCCAGTGCCTGAGCGGCGCGGCCTCCACCAGCGCCCGCTCGGTGGCCTGCGTGCGTGCCAGCAACGGGGCCATCTCGGTCTCCTGAGCGCAGCGTCGGTCGGAGGGCTCCGCCAGGTGGCGGGGCCCTCCGTCGCGTGCAGCGTCAGCTGCGCCCCGGTCGTCGACGGCCTGCTGCTACCCGCCGGTAACGTCAGGGCCGTAGGCTGGGCCGGTGAACGGGGATCTGGAGTACGCGCAGGAGTTCGTCGACGTCGACGGTGGCCGGCTGGGTGTGCAGGTCTATCCGGAACCGTCCGGAGTGACCGGCGCGCCGGTGGTGGTGATCTGGCCCGCGATGGGCGTCCGGGCCCGCTACTACCGGCCCTTCGCCGCCGCGCTGCGCACCGCGGGGCTGGCCGTGGTCGTGGCCGACCTGCGCGGCACCGGGGCGAGCACGCCCGCGCCGAGTCGGGCGGACCTGCACGGTTACGCCGAACTGGCCGACGACGTCGGCGCCGTCCTGGCCGCCCTCAAGCCGCGGCTGGACGGGCGCACCCGAGTGCTTCTCGGGCACTCACTCGGCGGGCAGGCCGCGCTGCTGCACCTCGCCCTGCACGGCGGCGGCGAGGTGGACGGCTTGGCGCTGGTAGCTGTCGGCATCCCGCACTGGCGGAGCTACCCGGGCCGGCGCGGCCTCGGCGTGCTGCCCTACACCCAGGGCATCGCCGCCACGGCGGCGCTGCTCGGCTTCTGGCCGGGCTGGGGCTTCGGTGGCCGGCAGGCGCGCGGCGTGATCCGCGACTGGGCGTACACCGCGCGGACCGGTCGGTTCCCCCGGCTCAACGGTACGGACACCGAGGCCGCGGTCCGCGCGGTACGGACACCGGTGCTGGCCGTCAGCGTCGACGACGACCAGTACACGCCGCACGAGACCATGGACCACCTCTGCGCGAAGCTCGGCGACGCGCCGGTGACCCGGGAACGGTACACAGTGGCGCAGGCCGGAGCGCCGTTGGACCACTTCACCTGGGTCCGCGCGGGCGTTCCGCTGGCGCGGCGGATCGCCGCCTTCGCCACCGACCTGCCGCCCCGCTGAGCCGTACCGGCCCGTCGGGGGCGGGTCGGCTCACTCGTCCTGGTCCAGCGGCACCAGCTCACCGTCCCGCTCGACCTGGATCTCGGCGTGCTCCTTGCGGGGCGCGACCTCGGCCGTGTTCCGGTTCGGGTCGTTGTCGGGGTGCATGAGCACCGCGTCTGTTTTGGGGGTCTTCTCCCGGCTCTCGTCCGGCTGCGACATCGCGTTCCCCTCTCGTCGGCGTCGCTGGAGGATCTACCCGCCACCGGGCGAACGACTCCTGCCCGGACGAGGCCGACGCACCGACGCCACGGATGTCCCGTAGTTGCCCGCCACGGCGCGGATCGGCCCTGGCGGGCCGGGGTTAGCCGCCCGAGCGGCGGGTAAGCCGCACCGCCCGACACGGCGGAAGGGGATCACATGTCCGAACGGCACACCGCACTGCGTTCGATGCACGATCTGGGCCTGGCGGCCTGGTTTGGCGGCTCCCTCATGGGTGCCTTCGGTGTCAACGGCGCAGCGGCGAAAATCAGCGACTCGACCCAGCGGCTCCCGGTCGCGTCGGCCGGATGGTCCAAGTGGACGCCGGTCAACGCGGCGGCGATCGGCGCCCACCTGGCCGGCGCCGTCGGCGAACTGGTGACCGAGAGCCCACGGGTGGCGGCCCAGTCCGGCGTCGGCCGGGCCAGCGCCATCAAGACCGCGCTGACCATCGGCGCGCTCGCGGTCACCGGCTACAGCCGGTTGGTCGGCATGCGGCTGGAGAAGGCCGGCGGCCCGTCGGTGAGCGGTGCCACCGAGCCGAACCACCAGACCCCGGCCAGTGTGGCTTCGTCGCAACGGCAGATGAAGCTGCTCCAGTGGGCCATTCCGGCGCTGACCGGGACGCTGGTCGTGGTCACCGCGTACATGGGTGAGCAGCAGAAGCCCGGCCAGGTGTTCCGCGGGATGCTCGGTCGCGCGGGTGGGATGAAGGGCGCGTCCAAGAGCATGATCAAGATGGCGGGAATGAGCAACGGCAAGCGGCCGATGGCGATGGCCGGACGCTGAAGCGTCGGGCCGGCCGGCGTCCCGCCGCCACCTCGACGGCGGGGCGCTGGCCGGCCCCGCGCGTGTAACCGGAGTGACGACGAATCCCACGCGACGACGAGTCGGCGCCCGTGCGGCGGCGCGCCGGTGACCTGTCGGGCGGCGAGGGCGGGCGGGCAGCCCGGCCCGAGGACGGCACATCGTCCGCCGGTGGCGGCGGACCGACGAGCGGGGTGGCCATGACGGCGCACAAGGGACGCAGCGGCGACAACGACCGGCTGGAGCCGGAGGCGACCAACCCGTGGGGCACCGGCGACGGTTTCGACGCCGACGCGCCCTGGGGCACCGACGACGACTCGCCGATGGACGAGGGCAGCGAGGAGACAGCGGTGCCCGAGGGCCGGCGCGGCGAGCGGCGGGCGGGTGCCCCGGCGGGTCGGACGGACCCGGCGGGACGACACGGTTTCGGTTCGGTCGAGCCGACGCGCACGCCGATGGCCGGGCCGGGCGCCCCACCCGATCCCGCGCCCAGTGGCCGGACCTTCC
>NZ_JAGPXZ010000260.1:0-7516 GCF_018070305.1 Micromonospora sp. M51
CTGGGCGAGCAGGTCGTCGAAGTCCAGTCGCGTGCGCACCAGACCGTAGTTGGGGAAGCTGGCCAGCTCCGGCCAGTCCAGTTCCAGGCGCACCCCACCGCCGATGACCCGCAGGCCGCGGTTGTGCAGCCAGCCCGCCTCAGGCGAGGTGTCCACACCCATCCGGATGAGTTGGCGCACCGCGCGCGGGGTCAACCCGTCGCCGCAGACCTTCTCCCGTGGGAACTCGGTCTTCTCCAACAACAGCACCCGTACGCCGTGCCGGGCCAGGTGGTACGCAGTCGCTGATCCACCGGGACCGGCGCCCACGACAATGACGTCGGCGTCGTGTTCCACCGCGGTCATTCGCGCCTCCTCCCGCATGCTCGTGAAATGCTTCACAAGCCAGACGGGACGAGTGTATGACCGGCGTCATACCAGCGCAGGATCAGGGGTACCTAACTCGCCGATGTGACACCCCATGACCGTCCACAGCGGTCAGGCGTCAGGCCGGGCTGGAGGCGTCCAGGCCCGCGTCGACCCGGATCGTCTCCGGCAGATGCTCGCGGAGCGCCCCGCCCGCCGCGCGGTCCAGCGCGGCCAGCACCTCGGCGACCACCTGCCGGACCTCGACCGGGTCGGCCCCGGCCAGCTCGCGCAACTGGGCGATGAGTTCGGCCGCGTCGTCGTCGGTGGCGGCCACCGGGTCCGCCGGGTCTGCTCCGGTCATGCGGTCGAGCGTACGGGGCAAAGTGGACTAAAGCCTGATATTAGCGGAACCTGAATAATGTCCGCGCCCGCTGGAGGGCCCGCCGCTACTGGCGGATCCCCCGGTGCAGGGCCACCACGCCACCGGTCAGGTTGCGCCACGCCACCCGCCCCCACCCGGCCGCGGCCACCCGCCCGGCCAGCGCGGACTGCGCCGGCCAGGCCCGGACCGACTCGGCGAGATAGACGTACGCCTCGGGGTTGCTCGACACCGTACGAGCCACCGCCGGCAACGACCGCATCAGGTACGACAGGTAGACC
Source organism: Micromonospora sp. M51 (assembly GCF_018070305.1). Taxonomy (NCBI): domain Bacteria; kingdom Bacillati; phylum Actinomycetota; class Actinomycetes; order Micromonosporales; family Micromonosporaceae; genus Micromonospora; species Micromonospora sp. M51. Next base: position 1,009 of record NZ_JAGPXZ010000260.1, read on the forward strand.
GTCCGGAAGACCGGGTTGACCGGGGTGCTGAACTCGCAGACCACCAACCGGCCACCCGGCCGGGTCACCCGGGCCAGCTCACGCAGCGCCGCGTCGGTGTCGTTGACGTTGCGCAGCGCGAAGGAGATCGTCACCGCGTCGAAGCTCGCGTCGGCGAACGGCAGGCGCAGCGCGTCCCCCGCCAACAGCGGCACCTCGGGCCGGGCCCGCTTGCCGGTGTGCAGCATGCCCAGCGACAGGTCCACCCCGACCGCGTACGCCCCGGACTGGGCCAGCTCACGCGTCGAGACGCCGGTGCCCGCGCCCACGTCCAACACCCGCTCGCCCGGCCGCAACCCGAGCGCCGCCCGGGTGGCCCGACGCCAGGAGCGGTCCTGCCCCAGCGAGATCACGGTGTTGGTCAGGTCGTAACGCTCTGCCACGCCGTCGAACATCGCGGCGACCTCGTGCGGCTGCTTGTCCAGACTGGCGCGCTGGCCCTGCGGGGTACGGCTCACCCCTCCACTCTGCCAGCCGCCCGCCAATCGACACTCGCTGGGTGGCGTGGCACGCACCACTGACGCGAAAGGGCGGGGTGGTCGCCCACCCCGCCCTCGCGTCGTGCCTGCGTCCCTGACGCCTCAGTCAGGACGCGTACCGCCGTCGCTGTCGCGCCTCGTCCGCGCGCCGTCGCCAGCGGCCCGGTGTCAGTCGGTCGACTTCTCGTCGGCCGGCGATACCACCACCACCTTGCGGCGACGGGTGAGCACCAGCAGCGCTCCACCCACGAGCAGGATGACCGCGCCGATACCGCCGATCAGGCCGACCTGCACACCGGTCACCGGCAGGCCACCACCTCCCGAGCCGCCACCGGCACCCGGCGAGACGGTCGCGCCCGGCGTCGTCGTACCGCTCGGACCCGGCGTCGGAGTGACAGTCGCGCTCGGCGTCTGGGTCGGCGTGGCCGTCGCGGTCGGCGTCGGCGTGACCGTCGGAGTGTCAGTCGGGGTCGGGGTCGGGGTCGTCGTCTCCGTCGGAGTGGCCGTCGGGGTCGGCGTCTCGGTCGGGGTGACCGTCGGCGTCGGGGTCGGCGTCTCCGTCGGGGTCGGCGTCTCCGTAGGAGTCGGGGTCGGGGTCTCCGTCGGAGTCGGAGTCTCCGACGGGGTCGGGGTCGGGGTCGGGGTCTCCGTCGGAGTCGGAGTCTCCGTTGGCGTCGGGGTCTCTGTCGGCGTGACGGTCGGGGTCGGGGTCGGCGAGCCGGTCGGGGTGACCGTCGGCGTCGGAGTGGGCGACGCCGTCGGAGTGACAGTGGGCGTGGGCGTCGGCGTCGGGTCCACGGCCAGGTCGACGAAGACGTCGAAGACCGCCTGGTTGTCGCCCTCGTCGACCTCGGTGAAGGTCTTCCGCTGTGCGGTGCTGGCCCGCCGCGGCTGCTCCTCGGGCCTGCCGGCTGCCACGTCCAGACCGTGCGCCACCAGCTCGCCGACCCGCAGCACCGGCTCGGTGACGTCCTTACCGACGGTCACCTTGATGTCCGCCGTGTAGTAGTCACCGGGCCGGATCACCGCGCCGTCGTCCTGACAGAGCGCCTGAGCGACACCGAACGTCTGCGTGGTGCAGGTGTCCGGCAGCGTGTCGAAGGTGACGCCCGCCGGGAGGGTGAGCACGTAGGCGAGGCCGGTGGCCTTGCGACTGCCGTCGTTGTAGACCGCCCAGTCGACCGGCACCGTCTCGCCCGGCCGCACCGGACGAAGGTCGGGGTCGTCACCGTTGACACCGTTCACCACGACGTTCGCGTTGACGTCCTGCACCCAGCTGGTGAGGTCGTACCCGGGCTCGGTGACGGTGATGTCGTGCTCGACCTTGTTGTCTTCCTTGTTGGGGTCCTCGGTCGCCGACCGGATGGTGACCACCAGAGTGCCGGCAGCGCCCTTACCGCCGGTGGAGAAGATCGGGATGCCGAAGTCCTCGCTGGTGCCGGCGGCCAGGTCACCAAGGCGGCAGGTGAACTTCTTGCCGTTCACCCGGCAACCGTCGGGCACCACGACCCGAACCTTGTTCATCGTCAGCTTGCTGGTGTCCACCGTGTAACTGACACCCTTGGCGTCTTCCTTGCTCCGGGTGTTGTCGACAGTGAACTTGAACGGCTTGCTCTTGGCCTCCGTCACGCCCTTGGCCAGGTTGTAGCTGAGCGGCACCAGGGCCAGATCGGCCTGCTCGGCCGCCAGCACCGGGGCGGCAACGGCGGCGATGCCACCGGCCGCGATCAGCGCCACGACACTGGCGCGCACCAGCGTCGAGCGGTGGAACGCTGTCATCAGTCCCCCGGGGGTAGGGAAGAAAGAATGGTTGCGGAACGAGCGGACGCTATCGGAGGCCGTTCTCCCACGCCAGCAGGCGGACCCGATTTCATCCGTCCGGCCCGAGCTGGGCAGACAGTGCGGGCGGGATGGTCACCCATCCCGCCCGTACTGCCGTGCGTTATATGAACGACCCGCAGCGGGCCGATGGAGGACAGCCCCGTACGTCGACGGTGGTGCCAGATATGAGCCGGGACGCTAGCCGCCGACGATCATCTCCACCAGACCCGGACCGGACAGGCTGACGCTGCGGCGGCGGGGACCACCCGTACCGCCGGGGCGATTCGGCGGGAGCATGAGCGTCGATCAGCCGAACGGCCACCTGCCGACCGTCAGCTGACGTCCACCAGGGGTAGGGACTTTCCCGCACCACCGCCGGGCAGCGCGATCGAGGAGAAGTGCGAGACCACCCGCTCGTCGGTCGGGTCGTCGGCCGGCGTGTGGTGCACGGCGAGCCGGTTGTAGAGGGTGTCGCGCTGTGCGGGGATCCGGTCCGCCGAGCGGATCATGCCGATCAGCTCGTGCAGGTTGGAGCGGTGCCGCGCACCGGCGGAGGAGATCACGTTCTCCTCCAGCATGATCGAGCCGAGGTCGTCCACGCCCATGTGCAGGGAGAGCTGCCCGACGTCCTTGCCGGTGGTCAGCCAGGACGCCTGCAGGTGCGGGACGGTCTCGAAGAACAGTCGGGCCACCGCGACGAGGCGCAGGTATTCCACCGTGGTCGCCTGGGTGCGGCCCTTGAGGTGGTTGTTCTCCGGCTGGTACGTCCACGGGATGAAGGACCGGAAACCGCGGGTGCGGTCCTGCACGTCCCGGATCATGCGCAGGTGCTCGATCCGCTCGGCGTGCGTCTCGCCGGTGCCCATCATCATGGTGGCGGTCGACTCGATGCCCTGCCGGTGGGCCAGCTCCATGACCTCCAGCCAGCGCTCGCCCGACTCCTTGAGGGGGGCGATGGCCTTGCGGGGCCGCTCGGGCAGCATCTCCGCGCCGGCGCCGGCGATCGAGTCCAGACCGGCGGTCTTGATCCGGGCGATGGCCTCGTCCAGGCTCACCCCGGAGACCTTGGCCATGTGCAGGATCTCGCTGGGGCCGATCGAGTGGATGACCAGGTTCGGGTACGCCTGCTTGACCGAGGAGAACAGCTCCTCGTAGTACTCCACGCCGTAGTCGGGGTGGTGCCCGCCCTGGAGCATCACCTGGGTCGCGCCCAGCTCGACCGCCTCGCCGCACCGGCGCAGGATCTCCTCGGTCGGGTGGGTCCACCCTTCCTGGTGCTTGGGCGCGCGGTAGAAGGCGCAGAACTTGCACGCCGTCACGCAGACGTTCGTGTAGTTGATGTTGCGGTCGATCAGGTACGTGACGACGTTGTCCGGGTAGCGCCGCCGGCGCACCGCGTCCGCCGCCTCACCCAACGCGTGGAAGGGCGCCTCGGTGTAGAGCAGCAGGGCCTCCTCGGGCGTGATCCGCCCGCCGTCCGCGCCGCGCTGCAGGATGTCGTCGATCTCCCGGCTCACCGTCACACCCCGAGCCTACGCCGACGACGCGCCCCTTCCCTGAGGGGTGCTTAAGGCTGTGATTCGCTCCGCACGGGCCAGGCCGGCACTGAACCGGGTCACCGCCACACCCTCACCGCGATCTTGCGGGTACTGTCGCGACACACGGGGCATTCCACGCATATCGACGACCGAAACTGCAAGATCGACGCGGGCGAGAGGCGATCAGGCGTCGTAGTCGATCGTGAGCTTGTCGGTGGTCGGGCTGGACTGGCAGGTCAGGACGTAGCCGGCGGCCAGCTCGTCGGGCTCCAGCGCATAGTTGCGGGCCATCGTGACCGCGCCGTCGACGACCTTCGCCTTGCAGGTGGAGCAGACGCCACCCTTGCAGGCGTACGGCAGCTCGCCGCGCACCTTCAGCGCGGCGTCCAGCACCCGTTCCTCGCGACCCATGGTGAAGCTCGACGAGCGGCCGTCCAGCACGATGGTGACCTCGGCCCCGGCACCCGCCTGGTCGACGGGCCGGCGCACCGGCTCCGGCGGCGCGTCGACGTGGAACAGCTCGGTGTGCACCGCCGACTCGGGCAGACCGCGTGCGGTCAGCACGTCCCGGACGTCGACCACCATGCCGTACGGGCCGCAGAGGAACCACTCCTCGATGACGTCGCCCGGCACGATGGTGTCCAGCAACCGGCTCAGCCGCTCGGCGTCGATCCGACCGGACAGCAGCGGCGACTCGCCCTGCTCCCGGGAGAGGACATGCACCAGGTGCAGCCGGGTCGGGTGGCGGTCCTTCAGGTCGGCCAGCTCCTCGGCGAACATCACGGTGTTCGCCGTGCGGTTGCCGTACACCAGTGTGAAGGTGCTGGCCGGCTCGACGGCCAGGGCGGTCGCGACCAGCGCGAGCACCGGGGTGATGCCGGAGCCGGCGACGACCGCGCCGTAGTGCCGGGCGCGGTCCGGTGCGAACGCCGTGGTGAAGGTGCCCAGCGGCGGCAGCACCTCGACGGTGTCGCCACCGCGCAGCGCCCCGCAGGCGAACGCGGAGAAGGCGCCGCCGGGGATCTCCCGCACCCCGATCCGCAACCGGCCGCGCCGGGCCAGGTCGTCGGGGGTGGAGCAGATCGAGTACGACCGACGCACGTCAGCGCCGTCCGGCGCGGCCTGGCCCGGAAGACGCACGGTGAGGTGCTGGCCCGCACGGAACGCGAATGTCTCCCGCAGTTCCTCGGGTACGGCGAAGGTCACCGCCACGGAATCGTCGGTGAGCCGGTCGACGGCGGCGACGGACAACGGGTGGAAGACCGGCCGACGGCGAACCGGGCGGGTGATGGTGACAGTCACAGCGCCTTCAGGTGGTCGAAGGGTTCGGAGCAGGAACGGCACCGCCACAGCGCCTTGCACGCGGTGGAGCCGAACCGGCTGACCTGCTCGGTCTCCGGCGAGCCGCACCGCGGGCAGCGGACCGCGAGGGTCAGCGACACGACGCCGGCGGCGGGCACCGGGGCGGGCGGGGCGATCCCGGCGGCAGCGAGCTTGGCCCGCCCGCCCTCGGAGATCCAGTCGGTGCTCCACGGTGGGCTGTAGACGGTCCGGACCTCGGCGTCCGGGTGGCCGGCGGCGGCGAGTGCGCGGCGGATGTCGGCCCGGATCACGTCCATCGCCGGGCAGCCGGTGTAGGTCGGGGTGATGGTGACGGTGACCCGGCCACTGGCCGGATCCTCCTCGACCGCGCGCAGGATGCCCAGCTCGTCGATGGTGATGACCCGGATCTCCGGGTCCACCACGCTCGCCACGGCCGTTCTCGGGTCGGTGCCGGCCGCCACCCGCTGCGCTGCACTCCTCACGCTCACCATTTCGCTCCCGGGTGGGCGCGGTGCAGCACCTGCATCTCGGCGAGCAGGTAGGCCAGGTGCTCGCTGTGCACACCGGCCCGCCCGCCGGCCGGGGCCCAGGCACTGCCCGGCCGGGCGAGCGTCGCCTCGACCAACACCGGGCCGACGACCTCGTCGAACGCCGGCCGCAGGGTGGCCGGGTCGACCGGCGCCGCCGGGTCCGCGGCGAACAGCTCGTGGGTGTACGGCCACACGTGGTCGACGGCCGCCTGCATCCGACGGTGCGACTCCTCGGTGCCGTCACCGAGCCGCTTCACCCACAGCGCGCCGTGGTCCAGGTGGTACGCCGACTCCTTGCGCGCCTTCGCGCCGATCGCCGCCAACCGCTCGTCAGCACAGCCGGCCAGCGCCGTGTACAGCGGCAGTTGGTACGCCGCCAGGAAGAACAGCTTCGCCATCGTCACCGCGAAGTCGCCGTTGGGCAGCTCGACCAGGAGAACGTTGCGGAACTGGCGGTCGTCACGCAGGTACGCCAGCGCGTCCTCGTCGCGCCCGGCGCCCTCCAACTCGCCCGCGTACGACAGCAGCAGGCGCGCCGCGCCGAGCTGGTCGAGGGCGATGTTGGCCAGCGCGATGTCCTCTTCCATCTCCGGGGCACGGGTGGTCCACTCGGCCAGCCGCTGGGCCGCGATCAACGCGTCGTCGGCGAGGGCGAGGGTGAAGTCGAAGGGCCCGTTCACGCCGTCACCCCGCTGCTGAGCTGACTGGTTCGCTCGCTCACAGGTGAGCCACCCCGTCCGGCACCTCGTAGAAGGTGGGGTGGCGGTAGACCTTGTCG
>NZ_JAGPXZ010000261.1:0-7505 GCF_018070305.1 Micromonospora sp. M51
CCCCAGCCCGTCGGCCTCGGCCACTCCCTCGGTCGACCCGAACGCGCTGCCGGCCGGCTGGAAGCTGCACCGGGACCCGGAAGGCTTCGCCCTGCCGATCCCCGACGGTTGGGTGCGCCGCGACGCTGGTCAGAACACTGTCGTCTTCGACGAGTCCAACGGGCCGGGGGAGCTGCTCGTGCAGTGGACGCCGACCCCAAAGGACGACGCCTACAAGGACTGGCAGCGCATCGAGCCGGACCGCAGAGAGATCGTCAAGAACTACCAGAACCTCGGCATCAAGCGCTGTAACTTCTGGAAGACCTGTGCGGACTGGGAGTGGCTGGAGACTCGGGACGGGCAGCGGATCCACGTCCGCAACCGGGGGTTCGTGACGGCCAGCAACCGGGGCTACGCCCTGCGGTGGGAGATCGCGGAGAAGGACTGGCAGGCCAACCTGCCGAACTTCGACCGGATCGCCAAGGGTTTCGTGCCCGACCGGCAGGACTGAAACTCATTCGCATGACCTTCCGTCGTCCGGGGTAATTGACCTTTGACGACGGAAGGAGGCACGACATGGGTTACCGACGGAGGGACACTCGGCCCCGGCTGGCACTGTGGATGCTCGTGGCGCTCGGCGACGCGATTCTGCTGCTGGTCAGCGCGGGGGTTTCGGTGCTCGTCGCACTGCTCGGCGTCGTGATCGTTGCCGGCCTTGGCGTTGCTGCCTGGCGGATGACCCGCCGGGGCGCGCTGGCTCGTGAGGATGCTGTGGTGCCGGCCCTGAGCCGGCGGCGGGCCTGACCCGTACCCGGTGGTGTGGCGGCAGCCGGACCGATTGTCGACCGTGCTGGTGACCGTCGATCCCGCTGCCGCCAACGGCCCGGTCAGGTGTTGTTGGCCAACGCGATCAGGCGGCTCCGGTCGCCGTTCCAGTAGTTGCGGTCCACGTTGCCGCTGATCCCGGAGACCGCGCCGGTGCTGGTGTACTGCCAGAAGCTCCACACCGACGCGCCGGCCGGCAGCGTGCCCGGCGCGCTCGCCCATCGGGCCAGCCAGAGCGGGTGGTTCGCCCACGGGCCGGTCCAGCTGCCGGTGCACTGGTTCCACCAGCTCGTGGTGGTGTAGATGACCGCGTACCGGCCGGTGCGGGAGCGGTAGGTGTTCAGGAAGTCCTGGATCCAGTTGCGCATCCCGGTCGTGCTGAGGCCGTAGCAGTAGCCGCCGCTGTACGGGTTGCCCTCGATGTCCAGCGCGGCGGGCAGGGTGCGGCTGTCCGCGGACCAGGCGCCGCCGTTGGACGCCAGGTAGTTGGCCTGGGTGGAGCCGGCGGAGATGTTCGGGCGGGCGAAGTGGTACGCCCCGCGGATCACCCCGGCGTTGTACGCGTTGACGTAGTTGGCGTTGAAGTTCGGGTCCTTGTAGCTGGTGCCCTCGGTCGCCTTGATGAAGGCGAACTGGATGCCCGCGTTGCGGACGCTGGTCCAGTTGATGCTGCCCTGGTAGCGGGACACGTCGATGCCGGGTGTGGTGGCTGCGGCCGCCGGTCCGGCGGTCGCTACCAGGGCCGCCGCCGCGGTGGCGAGGACGGTGAGGCCGGCCGCGAGTGCGCGGCGCAGCGTTGATGAGGTACGGGCCATGAGTGCCTCCAAGGACGTCGCTCTATCGACGTCCATCTTTGGAGGTAAGTGCCCTAGATCGCAAGGGCGGCTGAAAAAAGCTTCATCGGTGGCCGTCTGTCGCCCTGGTGACGAGAGGAACGGGTCAGCGCAGTGTGGCCGGGTCGAGCTGCCAGCGGAACGGCTCGACGACTGTCAGCGTCTCGCCGGGCTTGGCCACCTGGTCCTCGACGTAGTGCTCGCCGTCGAGCCGGAACAGCCGCAACGAGTGACCGTCCCCGTCCTGCTCGACCAGCAGGTACCAGAGGATTCGCGCGATGGCGTAGAGCTGCATCTTGACCAGGCGATCGGCGGCTCCCGTCGAGCAGCTCGATCCGGTCCGGGGTTTCACCCAGGGCGAAGTAGTCGGCCTCGGTCCAGAGCCCGACGTGGTGTCCCAGGGGTTCCGCACTCATCAGCGCTCACCTCCCGCTTCACTCGCCACCCGATCAGTCTCACCGGATACGAGCCGGTGCCTCGGGAGCGACACGGAAACGCCGCCGGTAGGCTCGCGCCCCATGATGTCGATCGACGGGCTGGGCGAGAAGTGGGACACGTTGTTCGGCGCGCAGCCGGACCCGCCCGCGCTGCTGGTGCTGATCACCGGGGCGGTGGCGCTGGTGGTGGTCTCCACCCGGCTGCCGTGGCGGATCGCCCGTAACGCCATCACCATCGCGCACGAGGGTGGGCACGCCCTCGTCGCCCTGCTCACCGGCCGCAAGCTGCGCGGCATCCGGCTGCACTCGGACACGTCGGGTTTGACGCTCTCCGCCGGCCGTCCCACCGGGCCGGGCATGATCCTCACCCTGCTCGCCGGATATGTCGCACCGCCGTTGGTCGGGCTGGCCGGCGCCTGGCTGCTCGGCGGCAACCGGATCACCCTGCTGCTCTGGGTGGCGGTGGCGCTGCTGCTGGCCATGCTCGTCATGATCCGTAACGCCTTCGGCGTGGTGTCGTTGCTGGTCACCGGCGCGCTGGTGTTCGCCGTCTCGTGGTACGCGACGCCGCAGGTCCAGGCCGCCTTCGCGTACACCGGGGTGTGGTTCCTGCTGCTCGGTGGGGTGCGGCCGGTGGTCGAGCTGCAACGGCTGCGCTCCCGGGGCCGGATGCCCGCCTCCGACGCCGACCAACTCGCCGGGCTCACCCCGTTTCCGGGGTTCTTCTGGGTGAGCCTCTTCGCAGTGATCAACCTCGCGGCGCTGATCGCCGGCGCACTCCTGCTCGCCGGCCCGTTCCTCACCGACGCCGGCCTGGCCAGCTAACGGAAGGCAACCGGCGGGCGGCGCACCGGGCGGAAGGCGCACGGGCGGGCAGAATGAGGCCATGCGATACGTGATCATCGGGGCGGGCGCGGTCGGCGGCACCATCGGCGTACGGCTGGCCCAGGCCGACCGGGACGTGACAGTGGTGGCCCGCGGCGCCCACCTGGACGCGATCCGGAGGCGGGGTCTGACCCTGCGGCAGCCCGACGGTGAGGTCACCGCCCGGCTCGCGGCGGTGGACCGGCCCGGTGACCAGCCGCTGCCAGCGGACACCGTGCTGATCCTCACCGTGAAGTCGCAGGACACCGCCGGCGCGTTGGCCACCTGGGTGGACGCGCCGGTGGTCGGCGGCGGCACGGCCGGCGAACGTCTGCCGCTGGTGACCGCGCAGAACGGGGTGGCCAACGAGCGGGCCGCGCTGCGGCTCTTCGCCGACGTGCACCCGGTCTGTGTCTGGCTGCCGGCCACCCACCTGGACCCGGGCGTGGTGGTCGCCAACGGGTACCCGCACCCCGGGATGCTCCACATCGGCCGGTACCCCGCAGGTGCCGACGACACCGACGCGGCGATCGCCGCCGACCTGACCGCCGCCGGCTTCGTCGCCCCGGTCCGCGCCGACGTGCTGCGCTGGAAGTACGGCAAGCTGCTCAGCAACCTCGGTAACGGCCTGCAGGCGCTGCTCGGCCGGGACATCCCGGACGCGCTGGCCGAGCGGGTACGCGCCGAGGGCGTCGCCGCGCTCGCCGCCGCCGGCATCGCGCACACCTCGCCGGAGGAGGAGAAGGCCGAACGGGGCGACCTGGTCGGGCAACGCCCGGTCGCCGGGGAGGCCCGTTCCGGCGGCTCCACCTGGCAGAGCCTGGCCCGGGGCACCGGCTCGACCGAGGTCGACCACCTCAACGGGGAGATCGCCCTGCTCGGCCGGCTGCACGGCGTACCGACACCGGCCAACGTGGCGGTGCAGCGGGCCGTACGCCGGGCGGCCCGGGAGCGGATCGCGGCCGGCGCGTTCCCGCTCGCCGAGTTGGAGAAGATGATCGCCTGACCGGGGCAACCGACCACCCCGCGCGGTGCGTGTTCCCAGCGACCGACACGGGGAGGTAGCTGGTGCCGGACGTCGACGGGTTCGACGAGTTCTACCGGGGGAGTCGACAACGACTCCTCGGGTTCGTCTACGCCCTCACCGGCGATCGGGGCGAGGCGCAGGACGCCGTGCAGGAGGCGTACGTCCGGGCGTGGCAGCGCTGGTCGACGGTCAGCGCGTACGACGACCCGGAGGCGTGGGTTCGGGTGGTGGCCAGTCGGATCGCGGTCAGCCGCTGGCGCAGTCTGCGGAGCAGGGCCCGTGCCTACCTGCGACACGGGGCCATCGAGAGCGTTCCCGGGCCGGGCACCGACACCGTCGCGGTGGTCGCCGCCCTGCGCCGGCTGCCCGAGGAGCAACGCGTCGCCATCGCCCTCTACTACCTGGTGGGCATGCCTGTCGCCGAGGTCGCCCGGGAGACCGCGGCCCCGGTGGGCACGGTGAAGGCTCGACTCTCCCGGGGGCGCGCTGCGCTCGCCGGTCTGCTCGCCGTCTCTGACCTGGAGGAGGCCACCGATGCGTGACGACCCGACCTTGGTCGAACAGATTCAGCGCGACCTGCGGGACGTGCGCTGGCTCGGCCCGGAGGAGATCCGTGCCCGAGCCCGTCGCCGCAGCCAGCGCAGGATCGTGGCGGCCACCGTCGTGCTGGCCCTCGCCGGGGTGTCCGCCGCCGCGGTCGCCGCGCCGAGGACATCTCCGCCGTCGGCCCTTCCGGCCGCCTCCGCCTCGCCCGACGCCACGCCGACCCAGCACGAGATCACCACCGACGCCCTGCTCCAGCCGGCCGACCTGACGCGCCCGATCGAGGTGCAGCTCAGCCAGGCGGGCATGGGGGAGCCGGTCCGGGTCGACGCGATGCTCGATCAGTGCCGGGCGAACCTGGGGCTGCCGGAGGGGTGGCGGTTCTCCCGCCTGTCCCGCTCACAGACCCTGCTTCGGGCGCGTCCCGCCGGAACCGAGCCCGGCAACGCCGACGTCCTCGTGATGCAGGACGTCTACCGGATGGCCACACAGGACGAGGCGACGTTGACCCTCGTGACCCTCCAGGGTCTGGTGGACCCGTGCGACGAGTGGCGCAGCCGCGGGCCGTACGAGCGGAAGGGGCAGACCGGTACGGCGGAGGCGGTGCACCGGTGGCAGGTCCGGCCGCTGGACTCTGGGGGGCAAGGCGGCGTCCTGCTGACCCACACGATTTCCCAGGCCCGGGACGTGAACACCGGCGCGACGCTCGACGACGAGACGCGCCCGACCAACACTGCGGTGGTGCAGGTCGGCGATCTCGTCTCGGTGCTCAGCCTCGGTCGCGACGGCACCGAGGCGGAACTCCAACAGTTCGCCGTCGCGGCCGTGGCGCGCCTGTGCCCGAACGCCAACGCCCCACCCCCGAACTGCTGAGGGCGCCGATCGAGGGAACTGGACCCCGCGTTACAGCGGGATGTTGCCGTGCTTCTTCGGCGGCAGGGTCTCCCGCTTGGTGCGCAGGATGCGCAGCGCCCGCACGATCTGGGTGCGCGTCTCGTGCGGCGGGATCACCGCGTCGACGTACCCCCGCTCGGCGGCCACGTACGGGTTGGCCAGGGTGTCCTCGTACTCGGCGATCTTCTCGGCCCGGACCGCCGCCGGGTCCTCGGCACCTGCCAGCTCGGAGCGGTAGAGGATGTTCACCGCGCCCTGCGCACCCATCACCGCGATCTGCGCGGTCGGCCAGGCGAAGTTCAGGTCCGCGCCGAGGTGCTTGGAGCCCATCACGTCGTACGCCCCGCCGTACGCCTTGCGGGTGATCACCGTGACCTTGGGGACGGTGGCCTCGGCGTACGCGTAGATGAGCTTGGCGCCCCGGCGGATGATGCCGTCCCACTCCTGGCCGGTGCCGGGCAGGAAGCCGGGTACGTCCACGAAGGTCAGCACCGGGATGTTGAACGCGTCGCAGGTGCGCACGAACCGGGCTGCCTTCTCCGAGGCGGCGATGTCCAGGGTGCCGGCGAAGTGCATGGGCTGGTTGGCGACCACACCGACCGGTCGCCCCTCGACCCGGCCGTAGCCGACCACGATGTTCTGCGCGTAGAGGGGCTGGACCTCGAGGAACTCCCCGTCGTCGAGGACGTGCTCGATGACGGTGTGGATGTCGTACGGCTGGTTGGCGGAGTCCGGGACGAGGGTGTCCAGCTCGCGGTCCTCGTCGGTGATCGTCAGGTCGGCGGGGGCCTCGACGACGACCGGCTCGTCGAGGTTGTTCGACGGCAGGTACGACAGCAGCGCCTTGACGTAGTCGACAGCGTCCTCCTCGTCGGTGGCGAGGTAGTGCGCGTTACCGCTGCGGGAGTTGTGCGTACGCGCGCCGCCCAGCTCCTCCATGCCGACGTCCTCGCCGGTCACCGTCTTGATCACGTCGGGGCCGGTGATGAACATGTGCGAGGTCTGGTCGACCATCACTGTGAAGTCGGTGACCGCGGGGGAGTAGACCGCGCCGCCGGCGCAGGGGCCCATCACCAGCGAGATCTGTGGGATGACACCGGAGGCCCGGACGTTGCGGAAGAAGATCTCACCGTAGAGGCCGAGCGAGACGACGCCCTCCTGGATGCGCGCGCCACCGGAGTCGTTGATGCCGACCACCGGGCAGCCGATCTTCATGGCCAGGTCCATCACCTTGACGATCTTCTCGCCGAAGACCTCGCCGAGCGAACCACCGAAGACCGTGAAGTCCTGGGCGAAGACGCACACCTGCCGGCCGTCCACCGTGCCGTAGCCGGTGACCACACCGTCGCCGTACGGCCGGTTCTTCTCCAGCCCGAAGGCCGTGGACCGGTGCCGGGCCAGTTCGTCGAGTTCGACGAAGGATCCCTCGTCGAGCAGCATCTCAATCCGCTCGCGGGCGGTCTTCTTGCCGCGCGCGTGCTGCTTCTCCACGGCGCGGGCCGACCCGGCGTGCACCGCCTCGTCGACCCGGCGCTCCAGGTCCGCCAGCTTGCCCGCGGTGCTGTGCATGTTGGTCCCGGTCTCGGTAGTCACCCTGGGAATATAACGATGGTTCAGGTGGGTGCCCCTGTGCAGTACGCCTCAGTGTCGATCAGGGCACCGCCGTAGGCTGGCGGAATGCCGGGTTCCCCGTACACCGATCTGGACCGGCCGCCGCTGTCGGCGGCCCGGCTGCGCCGCGCGTTGGTCGCGCCGAACGGGCCGTGGGCCCGGCTGGAGTTGCGGGCCGAGACCGGCTCCACCAACGCCGACGTGGCCGAGGCGGCCCGGACCGACGAGCCCGAGGGCCTGGTGGTGGTCGCCGAACGGCAGACCGCTGGTCGTGGTCGCCGCGGTCGGGTGTGGCAGTCGCCGGCCCGGGCCGGCATCGCGACGAGCGTGCTGCTGCGGCCCGGCGAGGCCGTGCCGGACCGCGGTTGGTCGCCGGCGGCACCCACGGGGTACGGGTGGCTGCCGTTGCTGGCCGGCGTGGCGCTGGTCGAGGCGGTGGCCCGGCTGGCCGAGCTGGAGGCCACCCTGAAGTGGCCCAACGACCTGTTGATC
>NZ_JAGPXZ010000262.1:0-7499 GCF_018070305.1 Micromonospora sp. M51
TGCCCGCGCTCCCGGTGCCCGAGGTCGAGGAGGTGCTCGGTGGCCATCCGGGCACCGAGCACCTGGTCGACACCGACCGTCACGCTGGCCCGGGACAGGTCGCCCTCCACCACGACGAAGGGGACACTCGAGCGCGTCATCCGCACCACCTCGAGAGCCTCGTCGTTGCCGGCGATCATCACGACGCCCTCCACGCCGACGCGCATGAGGTGTTCGGTGGCGTCGCTGAGCGCCCGTACCGTCACCTCGGAAAGGCTCACCGAGGTGGCGAAGTAGCCGGCCGCGCGGGCGGCGTCCTCGACGCTGCGGTGGATGCTCGTCGGGCCGAACAGCGTCCGGGCCGTGCCGATGATGCCGATCATCCCGGACCGCCCGCGCACCAACGCACGGGCGGCCGTGTTGGGGCGGTAGTCGAGCCGACGGATGGCCTCCAGGACCCGTTCCCGCGTCTCGCGCCTGATGCTGGGTGCCCCGTTGATGACCCGGGAAACCGTCTGGTGTGACACGCCCGCCAGGCGAGCGACGTCGGCCATGACCGGTGGCCGGTCGGCCCCTGTCACAGCGGCCTTTGCGTGAACTCGCACTGGCGGGCCGTCCGTTCTTCCATGGGATCAGTTCCTCGTGGACCTCGTCCGTCCGTGGTCGTCAGTGTGAGTGACGGGGCACCGCGCTGCCGCTGCCACCGACGAGAAAGTCGAGGTCGGCGCCGCTGTCGGCCTGCAGGACGTGCTCGCTGTACAGCCGTACCCAACCCCGGTCGGCCACCGGCTGCGGAGGCTGCCAGGCGGCGCGGCGCTGGGCCAGTTCCCCGTCGTCGACCAGGAGATCCAGCCGGCGCGTCGGGACATCGACGGAGATCAGGTCACCGGTACGGACCAGCGCGAGCGGGCCACCCACTGACGCCTCCGGTGCCACGTGCAGGATGCAGGTGCCGTAGCCGGTGCCGCTCATCCGGGCGTCGGAGATCCGCACCATGTCCGTGATGCCGTCGGCGAGCAGTCGTCGTGGCATGGGCACGTTGCCCACCTCCGGGAAGCCGGGGTAACCCCGTGGGCCGGCGTTGCGGACGACGATCACCGTGTCGGGGGTGACGTCGAGGTCCGGGTCGTCGGCGGCGGCGACGTACTCCTCGATCCGGTCGAAGACCAGCGCCGGGCCGGTGTGCGTGAGGAGGTTCGCGGAGGCGGCGGAGACCTTCAACACCGCACCGGACGGCGCGAGCGACCCGCGCAGCACCACGGTGCCCGAGCCGGCGGGCTGGAACGGCTCCTCCAGGGTGCCGATGACGTCCCGGTTCCAGCACTGGGCGCCGTCGACGTTCTCCGCCACGCTCCTGCCGCTGACGGTGACGTGATCCATGTGCAGCAGCGGGGCCAACTCCTTCATCACCACCGGCAGGCCGCCCGCGTAGGCGAAGTCCTCCATCAGGTACGCCCCCGACGGCATCAGGTTGACGAGCATCGGCACGTCGGCGGTGAGTGTGTCGAAGTCCGCCAACGACAGCGGGACGCCGAGGCGTCCGGCGATCGCGAGCAGGTGGACGACCGCGTTGGTGGAGCCGCCGATCGCGGCGTTGACCCGTACCGCGTTCTCGAATGCCTGCCTGGTGAGCACGGAGGACAGCCGTTGGTCCTGTTCGACCATGGCGACGATCCGGCGTCCGGCAGCGTGCGCGAGCGCGTACCGCCGCGAGTCGACCGCCGGCACGGCGGCCGCCCCCGGCAGTTGCACGCCCAGCGCCTCTGTCACGCAGGCCATCGTGGAGGCGGTACCCATGGTCATACAGTGCCCCCGGCTGCGGGACATGCCGACCTCCGCCTCGGAGCAGTCGGCAGCGGTCATCCGGCCGGCCCGCATCTCCTCGGTGAAGCGCCACACGACGGTGCCCGAGCCGATGTCCTGACCCCGGAACTTGCCGTTGAGCATCGGGCCGCCGGTCAGCATCAGGGTCGGCAGGTCGACGCTCGCCGCTCCCATCAGCAAACCGGGGGTGGTCTTGTCACAGCCGGAGAGCAGGACCACCCCGTCGAGCGGGTTGGCGCGGACCGACTCCTCCAACTCCATCGCCAGCAGGTTGCGGTAGAGCATGGTCGTGGGTCGCATGAGCGGCTCGCCCAGGCTCATCGCCGGAAACTCCAGCGGCAGGCCGCCGCTCTCCCACACCCCCCGCTTCACCGATTCGGCCAGGTCGCGCAGGTGGGCGTTGCAGGGCGTCAGCTCCGACCAGGTGGTGGCGATGCCGATCACCGGGCGACCGTCGAACACGTCGTCCGCGAAACCCTGATTGCGCATCCAGGACCGGTGGATGAACCCGTTGCGGCCCTCCGCACCGAACCACTCCCCGCTGCGCAGCGGTCGATTCGTCGTCGACATCAGCACACCTCTCTGTCATCCGTCCGGCCGCGTCCAGTGCGGCGATCCATGCGCGTGTGGTGCGTTGGCTGGTGGCGTGGCCTACCGGAGGCCTCCGACGGACAGGCCGCCGCGCCAGTGTCGTTGGAGGCTGAAGAACGCGATGATCAGTGGGATCACCGACACCAGGGAGCCCAGGATGATGAGGCTCCACAGCGAGGTGGTTCCCGCGTTGTTCGCCGACGCGATTCCCTGCCAGAGGCCGAGGCCCACGGTGACCGGGAAGAGCCGGTTGTCGGAGAGCATGGCCAGGGGCAGGAAGTAGTTGTTCCAGGACGCCACCGCCGACAGCAGCAGCACGGTGACCACCGCGGGACGCATCAGTGGAAGGGCGATCTGGAAGAACGTCCGCAGCTCCCCCGCACCGTCGACCCGCGCCGCGTCCAGGAGCTCGTCGGGAACCGCGTCGCGCGCGTACACGTGCATCAGGTAGACACCGAACGGGTTGAGCAGCGACGGGAGGATCACCGCCCAGACCGTGTTCGTCAGGCCGAGCCGGGAGAACATGATGAAGGTCGGGATGACCAGGGCGGTGGCGGGCACCATCAGCGCGCCGAGCACGACGGCGAAGCTGAAGCGTCGGGCCGCGAACCGGTACTTGGCGAACCCGTAGCCGGCCATGACCGCGAGGACCGTGGCGCCGACTCCGCCGGCGATGGCGTACAGGGTGGAGTTGAGGATCCACCGCAGGTAGATGCCGCCGTCGTAGGTGAAGAGCTGCCTGAGGTTGCCGAGGTAGTCGATCTGGTCGGTGAACCAGAGGGTGTTGCCGCCGCCGAACAGGCCGGGCGCGTCCTTGGAGCTGTTGACGATGACCCACCAGAACGGTACGAGGAAGTAGATCACCAGGAAGCCGAGCAGGATCTGCATCGGGAGGTAGCGCTGCGGTCGGCGGGCGCCGGCGCGGACACTGGTGTGATTGGTCATCAGAGGAAGCTCCTCCGCTTGCGGGTGAAGAACAGGAAGGCGTACACGCAGATGAACACGATCCCGCCGAGGGCGAAGGAGATCGCGGACCCGTAGTTGAAGTTGGCGAGCGAGAACGCCTGCTGGTACGCGTACATGTTCGGGGTGAAGTCCGAGCCGATCGTGCCCGCGGCGAGGTAACGCAGGATCTGCGGTTCGTTGAAGAACTGCAGGGTGCCGATGAGCGAGAAGACCAGGATCAGGATCAGCGCCGGCGCGATCAGCGGGATCTTGATCCGTGTCGCGATCTGCCACCGCCCGGCGCCGTCCATCCGGGCCGCCTCGTAGAGCGTCGGATCGACGCCCTGCAGGGCCGCGTACAGGATGATCATGTAGTAGCCGGCCCACTGCCAGGTGACGACGTTGAGCAGCCCGTAGAAGATCAGGTCGCTGCCGAGGAAGTCGGGAGCGGTGGCGCCGAAGAGCCCGAAGATGTCGGTGAGCGGGCCGAAGCCCCGGCTGTAGAGGAAGCCCCACATCACCGCGCCGATGACCGTCGGGATGGCGTACGGAAGAAAGATCATGAGGCGGGAGAAGCGGGCGAACAGAGTGGTCACCGAGTCGAGGATGAGCGCCATCGCGAGCGCGATGATGATCTGCACCGGGATCGAGACGAGCGAGAAGCGGACGACGAACCACGCCCCGGACAGGAAGCTCGGGTCGGTGAACGCCTTCACGTAGTTGTCGAAGAGGACGAAGCTGGTGCCGCCGATCAGCTTCTTCTGAAAGAGGCTGAGATACAGCGCGTACGCCAGCGGCGCGATGAGGAACGCCAGGAACACGACCCCGAACGGCCCGACGAAGAGCCACCCCATCAGGTGCTCGCGAAGGTGTACCTTGCCACGGATCGTGCGCGTCTCAGGCTGTGTACGCGCTGCGCGCTTCTCGGTCAGCGATGTCATTGTGGTCTCCGGGACGTGGACGCTGAGGGGGGAGGGTGGGCCGGCCGAGCGGTGCCGGCGCGGCCCACCCAGCCGGTCACTGAACGGTGAAGCCTTGTTCCTTGGCGTACTTCGACACGTCTTCCTGGAGCCGGTCGGCAGCCTGCGATCCGGTGATCGACCCCTTGATGACCTCGCTGACCTGCTTTTCCATGGCGTCGAGGTAGTACTGGCCGAAGGGGGCGTACTGGACGCCCTGGTAGGCGTCGGCGGCCGGGACGTAGACCTCCTTGTTCGCCTGCTGGCCGCCGAAGAACGCCACCTTCAGGTCGACGAAGGCGGGATCCTTGAGCGCCGTGAGGTTCAGCGGGAAGATGATCTGGTTGGTCCAGCCGTCGGTGAGCGACTCCTTGTCGGCGTAGAGCCCGTAGGCGACCTTCGCGGCCAGATCCGGCTTCTTCGCCTGCTTGGTCACCGAGAACGCCGACCCGCCCCAGTTCACCTGCACCGGGTTGGCCGGGTCCCACTGCGGCAGCGGCGCCACCGCGAACTTGCCGGTGTCCTGGCCCTTGCCGACGCCCGCGCCGGTGAGGTAGCCGGGTGCCCACGCCGCCGAGATGTACGTCGCGTAGTTGCCGTTGATCACGCCGGAGATGTACTCCGGGGTGAACTGGTTCTGCGTGCCGACCAGGCCCTTCTTGGCCAGGCCACCCCAGTAGTCCAGCACGTCCTTGGACGCCTGGTCGTTGAGCTTCACACCGATGGCGTTCGGCTGCGCCGGATCGGAGGTGAAGGGCGTGGCGCCCTTCTGGATCTGGAGCGCCATCAGGACCGCCGGCACGTTGGCGCCGAAGTCCCCGAAGAGCGGACCACCGGCGTCCTTGACCTTCTGCGCGGCCTGCTCGTACTCGGCCCAGGTCTTCGGCGGGGTGATCTTGTACTTGTCGAAGATGTCCTTGCGGTAGATCATGCCCATCGGGCCGCCGTCGACCGGGACGCCGTAGACCGCGTCACCGACCGACACGTCCTTCCAGGCACCCTCGCTGTAGTTGGCCTTGACCGCGTCGTAGCCGTACTTCTTGATGTCGACGAGCGCGCCCTGAATCTGGAAGGTCGGGATGCGGTCCGCCTCGACCATGATCACGTCGGGCGCCCCGGTGCCCGCCGAGATGGCCGTCTGGAACTTGTCGTACTCGTCCCCGCCCTGCCCGACGTTGGTCCAGCAGACCTGCACCTCGTTGTTCAGCTTGTTGAAGTTGTCGACGACGAGTTGGGTGTTGGGGTACCAACCCCACATCGTCACGACCGGCAGGTCCTTCTTGGTGATGGTGTTGGTGCAATTGCTCGCGTCGCTGCCGCCCTCGTCGGAGGAGCAGGCCGCGAGGCCGGTCCCGACCGCGAGCATGGCAACCGTGGCGAGTATCCGTCTTCTCTTCATTGAGGTGGTTCCCTTCGGGTGGCGGTGCGGGGGGCGGCCGTGCCGTGGCGGGCGCCACCGGGGCAGGAAACCTGCTCCCGGTGGCGTCGCCTGGAACGGCTCCTAGCGCTTGAACAGACGCGGCGCCAGGTCGATGAGGTTCTTCTGCCACACGTCCCAGCCGTGCGGCCCGGGGGTGACCCCGTCGAACTCGTAGCGGATACCGAGGTTGTCCATCGTGGTCAGCGAGGCCATGAAGCTCGGGTAGACGAAGTCGGTCTGGTCACCGACGTACAGGCGCAGCATCTTGGTGCCGTTGTTGATCGCCGCCGCGTCGACACCGGTGCTGCTGCCGAACCCGGCCGAGAAGGCCGCCACGTAGGCGAACTCGCCCGGATAGGCCTTCAGCACCCCGAACGCCTGCCCACCGCCCATCGACAGGCCGGCGAGGGCCTGCTGGGCCGGGTCGCTGGAGATGTGGTAGCGGGCACGGGCCGTCGGAACGATGTTCTCCCGCAGCTCCCTGTTGAAGTTCGAGGAGTTGCCGTTGCCCATCACGACCACCATGGGCGTGAGATCACCGTCGAGGAACTGGTGGTCGAGGATCTGCTTGGCCCGGCCCATCTCGACCCAGTCGGTGTAGTTCTGGCCGCCACCGTGCTGCAGGTAGAGGACGGGGTACGGCTGCTCCCGGCCGGGGTCGTACCCGGGTGGGGTCCACACCAGCGCGGTGCGGTCCTGACCGGCCACGGTGCTGGAGTAGGTCATGCTCTCGACAGTTCCGCCCTGACCGGCGGGCACGTCCGACAGCAGTCGAGCGCCGGGCCCGGGGATGAAGAAGGTGCTCCACATCGGTTCGGTGGTCACCTTCGTCGGGTTGGAGGTGTCCTTGACCGCGACCCGGTCCACGATCAGCCGGTAGTAGTAGAACCAGGGCTTCAGTGGGCCCACTGTCGCCCGCCACCGGTCACCGTCGCGGTGCAGCGGCAGTCGCAGCCAGCTGCCGCCCGGCGCGACGTTCGCCCAGACCGTGACGTGCTGGGCGGCGGTGAACTCGGTGGTCGTCTCGAAGGTGACGAACCCGTCCTCGGTGACGAAGGGCGTCGGGGTGGTGCCGGCCGGCGGTGGCGTGAACTCCCGCTTGAGCGGCTGGTGACCGGGGCTCGGCCCGTGGTCGCGCACGTCGCGGAACAGTCGCGGCAGGAAGTCGACGAGGTTCTCCTGCCAGGTGGTCCAGTTCGCGCCGCCGTCCGGGTTGACCCCGTCGAACTCGAACCGGACGTCGGCGCGGTCCAGCGCCTTCGTCAGGCGGTAGGTGGCGTTGTACGCGGGATCGGTGACGTTGCCCGTGTACAGGCGCAGCAACCTGGTGCCGCGGTTGATCGCCCTGGCGTCCTTCCGGTCGATCTCCGGAGCCGACCTGCCCGAGAACCAGCCGACGTGACCGAACTGGCCCGGCTTGGTGAGGGCGGCCCGCAACGCCTGCGTGCCGCCGTCGGACACACCCGCGATCGCCTGGTGCGCCGGGTCGCGAAGGACCCGGTAGGTGTCGGTGACCGCCTTGCGGAGGTCCTTCAACTCCTTGTGGTCCGAAACGTCGGCGTTGTTCATCACCACGACCATCGGGCTCATCGCGCCCGAGGCCGAGAGGTTGTCGAGGATCTGCTTGGACCGACCGAGATCGAGCCAGTCGGTGGCGGCGACACCGTCACCCGACTGCAGGAAGAGCGCCGGGTAACCCTTCGGACCCTTGGCCGCGTAACCCGGTGGTGTCCAGACCACCGCGGAGCGCTGCGCGTTCCCGGTGCGGTAGGTCAGCGTCT